>JAITWV010000351.1 GCA_031285105.1 Streptococcaceae bacterium
AGAATTATTAGAGCAAGATTATGAAATACCAGCATCACAAAAATTAGAAAGCGAGGTCAATCTGATGTGTAATTTAAGCCAAGGTGTTGAGGATAAAGGAATTCAAATAGGAATTGCGCGTGGAATAGAACAAGGAAAAATTAATAACACCATTGATATCGCCAAAAATGGAATCATTAATGGAATTGATTTAAACACAATTTCTTTAATGACTGGATTATCCGTTGATGAAATCGAAAAGTTGAAACAAATTCAGTAAAATACGCTCATTATTTTTTTACTTCGTATGGATAAGGATATAACGTTTCGACTAGCAATTGATTGATATTATAATTTGCGAAATTAACTAGCTTAACGGTAGTGGAGCTAATAGATTTAGTAAAAGAAGCTGGGAAACATTAACAGTTTCTTTTTCTTATAAAGGTGGTAATATCGCAACAGGAAAATTGCTGAAATTTGCACGCCCGTTTCATAAAATTTATTTACGGTAGTTTAAAATAAAAACGTCAATCATTTACACATCTTTGACAAAAATTGAAAATAGAAAAGGTCTTCACTAACGAGTTCCTTTGGTGGATAGCAAATCTAACAATACTATAAGATTGCATTTTAAAAATTACAAAAGAATGCAAATTTTGGATCAAATTTTGTAATTTTCAGCCCATTTTATCTGCAAAATTACAGAAAAATGCATTTTTGGGACCAGATTTTGTAATTTTAGTTTTGATTTAGCTCAAAAATTACAAAAAAATGAACTTTATGAGCAAAATTATGTAATTATAGCCCTGATTGTACTCAAAATTTATGAAACGGGCGTGTGAAAATTGTCTAAAATTTGACAAATGCGACAAAATTTGATATAATTGTGACATAGAAAAACTACGCATATGAATAGCGCGCGCAGCGCAATGTTGATTTCGAGCCAAAAGGCGAGAAAGAAACAGCATTTTTGTATATTTTCGAAGAAAATATGCAAAAATGCGTCTCCACCGACAGGGACGTCTCCACCGACAGGGACGTCTCTTTTTTGTCGATTTTTCACAAAAAAGGCGCCTTGGCTTGGTTTCAGAAATTATGTAAAAACATAAAATCTGAAAAAAGTCGGGGCGTCTTTTTTGTAGAACGTCAAGTTATGTGAGAGAATAAAAGTCAAAATAAATGAGAGATAAAAAGGATGTAATGGTCAAGATAAGCAATGTAAATGAAGTTGAATCGTCAGATTAGCTGAGTGAGAAAAAAAAGATTAAACGAGAAAAATCAACGTTCAATCTAAGCTAATTTACTAATGGCAAGAACCAAGGTTTCGGTATCAAATGAATTGAAATGTCGTCCAATACTTTCTCGATTCCAAAATAAGTCGCAAAGGCTAGCTAATTCACAGCTAATACCAAGCCTGGGAATGCAAAGAAAAGAACCATAAGCATAATTACCAACTAAGAGATGAAACCTATTGCCATCACCAGTTACGACTAATTCCCACAAATCATCACCAGGGTGCATGATTTCAATTTTACCAGTCCATGAGCGATGACCTACAGCACATGCAAACTCTAACATTCTCATCACCTACCCTAATTCAATCTCATTAACCGCAGCCAAGGCAATATCGGTATTGATGAGTTCTGCATTTTGTTGATTACCAATAATAAGGCACATATCACAGATTTTATTGATGATGCGGGGTGTGCCACTGGCAGCGTTGATGATAGCTTCAAGGGCTGGTTCATCAAAGACCATTTGATGAGCGTTGGCAGATTGTAGCTTACATTTAATGTAGGTTCTGGAATCTGCTTTACTTAAATTACCCATGTTGTAGTTCATGGTAATGCGTTGCCTTAGGGCTTCGTTAGCCTTTAATCTAAGTGTATTATTGAGTGTAGGCGTCCCCATTAAGAGCACAATGGCACGGTCTTTGGAATCCATTTCAAAATTAAATAACATCTTAAAATCATTTAAAATACTGGAAGAAATGTAATTGGCTTCATCAATAATGAAAACGGGTGTGATTCTCTTTTCCAAATTGAGTCTGTTAATTTCAGCCTGAATGCATTTATAATTATCAGACTTGCGATGTCTGGCAACAAGTCCAAACTCTTCTGCCAAATGTCTGTAAAACTCATTCAAAGTCAAAGTGGATAAGGACGTATAGACAACGTTAAACAAGCTTGGTGAAAGTTGTTTAGTCCAATGCCTGATGGTGGTAGTTTTACCACGTCCAGGCTCACCAGTGAGCACACCGAAGCCTTTATGATCAACTAAAAATTTAAGTCGTTGTGTAATCTGTTTATAATCGTTTGTTTCAATAAGCTGGTCTTTAGAATTCTTAGCGAAGGGATTGAATTCTAAACCGTAACGAGCGGTGTAGTTCATGATTGATCGCCCCCAAATTGAAATGATTCACGTTTAATATGTGCATTGTCATTCTTTTTGAGAATGGTGATTTTCTCAAGTTGCCCTGAGAATTTATCGACAACAAAGACATCTGATAAATCAGGGGAATATCGCAGTTTGATTTTCTGTTTGGCATAGCGGTAAGGGACTTCGTATAAGACTTTATCGATGGTGATAACATTATCAGCCGTCACAGTGCGTTCATATTCAAGCAAGAATGATTGATCAATCTTTTTTGGCTCAAGCTGTTTAATGAGTAACGGTTCAGCGAAAAAGACATCTTTAGGTGTTTGCTTGTTTAAGGAAGAATGTGGTGTCGTATTGTAGGTGTAAACATATTGCTTCAAGGAGGCACGAAGCTCATCAAGAGAGTCAAAATCGGTTGGTTTAAGCTGAGAAAGCCATTGTTGTTTCATGGTTTTAAACCATCTTTCAATTTTGGCTTTGGATGTTGGGGTATAAGGTGCAACAAAGTTAACAGCACTGCCAATACGAGCGATAAGTAACTCCATCTGCTTGTTTTTGTAAGCAGCGCCATTGTCAAAGCTGAAGAGCTTGGGTTTACCAAACTGAGAAACAGCTGATTTCATGACCCGCATCACATTGATGAAAGTATCATTTGTGAACACATCAACGCCAGTGATATAACGAGATTTATCATCCATAAAAGCGATGAAGCAAGTTTTGTGCTTTTTACCATCAATGGTTAAGCTGAAACCAAAAGAAGTATCGGCATACCAGACATCGTTGATATGATCAAGCTCATACCGCCTAAGATCTTTATTGTTGGTTTGTTTATCTTCTAATTTCAATTGTTTGATGTATCGTGTAACAGTGGATAAGGAAACATCACCTTTAGCTATTTGTCCATTTTCTAACAACTTTTGATAAATGAGTGTGGCAGGGATACGTGGTAATTCTTTTTTGTAATAACGAATGGTTGCCTTAAGATCGTCATCAAGAGCACGAGAAGTACCAATATCAATGCGTTTCTTGGGGATTAAGGCATCTAAGCCATCACGTTTGTAATTGTAGTACCAGCGCTGGATGGTGCCAGGTGCGAAACTAACAAGTGTCCCATCGTAGTTCGAATACTTCTTTTCGGACGCAGTTAAAAAGAAGCTGTTAAGACTTTGGTCATCATCATGATTACCAGTAATACGTGGAGCGATGATGGCATATCTCAAAAGAGCTATTTCATTGCGGATATCATCTGTCATAGGGTAAATTCCTCCTTATAAAATAAATACAAGGACAGTTTACCATGGTGAATTGACAGCTGTAAAAGTAAGTTATGTGGTTTGGGTAAGTAAGGAATTGGGCGTGCATTTAATCTGCATAAATTGCCTACCATGATGTTTGAAACAGGAAGCTATAAACTGTTTGATGGGTAAAGACAAAGAGATTGAATATGAGTGCAGGCGCGCTTGCCAGTGTAATAAATATTGATTGATGATATAAACGACAGTCCATGTATCAATTTCAGGATTAGACGGCGTTATGCGGTGTGGAGAAACACCATCTTCGTATTGCTTGATGATTTCTAAGTGATCAGTAAGCAGGATTTGGGAATAAGGAACAATCCAATCTGGTAGCAATGCGTGAGTAGCGTTGCATTGTCCGCATTTTACCCGAAGAATTCTGATGGAAACTTTGCTCGTAGGGGTAACAATGTTTCGAGTATAGAATGCATGCCTTGTGCAACTACCTTGATAATTGCATTTGGAACAAGACAAACTACTGAAATTTAAAGATTCTATAAAGTTATTGTAATTTTCACCGACAAGATGGCTATAATAAGTGGTACATAGTTGGATCATAGATAAATTCCTTGGGAAGTTTTTATTCTATGATTTACAAAAAGAACCACTATTATAGATTCTGACTAGAAATTAGTCAGTTCCTTGATGGTGGTTCTTTATTTATTTTGACTATATCATTAAAAAATGCACGCATTCTGCGTGCCGAATAACAATCATCGAGATGTATTTCGACAAGATTATTATTCTCTATAAAATCTAACGCCGGCAACATTTCAAAATAATTTTCCTCTGCAAAAAAACTTAATTTATAATTAACAGTGTTTTCAAAATGTGGATAATTTCTAAAGGAATTACGGATAAATTGATGAAAACTAATAGTGAGAGGTTCATTTATCAGCGGAGAGATAATTAATTTATCAACGGCATTAGTAAATCCACCACCATTTCCGCGCAAATCGATAATAAGATGGTCAAAACCGGATTTTTCTAAATAAATATCAAGCATTAGCATTTAAATTCGTTCTACATCAAATCCAGCGAAGCTTCTAAACCGTATGTATGCGATTTCATCTGGCACAATAATATTAGCTTCAAAAACATGCGAATTTAGTGGTAAACTTCTTGGTGATGGCAAATTTTCGAAATCCAAATTAAGAAAGCGTTCTGTGTTTGTCCCT
>JAITWV010000318.1 GCA_031285105.1 Streptococcaceae bacterium
AAAAAGCCACAAATGAATTGCGACTTTCTTGTTTTTTAACTGTTCATTTTTAAAGACTACCCAATCCTAATTTTCAAATCAATCCCCATTGACTACCAGTTTCACTTTGTCATCAGTTAGTGCTAAGACATTCTAGGACTAAAAACAACTAATGAATTACTTGATAATGAAATAATAACTTTTTTTAGTGATAAAATCGTATTTTAAATTTTTTCTAAAATAAAATAAAAATACAAGACTTATTTAGCAAACAGTGTGTGTGAGATGTTGAATATTTTAAATTCAAGATATTTTTTCAAAGCATCTAAGACAAAATTTCAAAACATCTAAGAAACTTTTTAAAAACATCTTAGATAAAATTTTAAAACATCTTAGATACTTTTTTAAAACATCTTAGATAAAATTTCAAAACATCTAAGATACTTTTTTAAAACACCTTAGATAAATTAGTGTTAGTTACAATTGGCGGGTTTAAACTCTTTTAAAAACGCCTCAAATGAACTTGGTAACTCCTTTTTTGCTACGTCAGTAATTCCTCCCTTATCCTCATGTTTCGAATTAAACCGATGATATTTCCCATCTACTTTTTCTAACATCGGATAAGCATCAAAGGAAATAGTTGTCGGTTGTAAATTACTATAAACTGGATTATAGCGATTGTTCTGTGCATCTTTTTCATTATCAAACACTAGATAAATGACTTTGGCACTCCCAGTTTTAAACCAAACATCCCCTTTTTGTTCCACAGGTTCAATTGAAAAAGCGATAGTCCCTTTCTTCTCATCTGTAAAATGGTAACGATTATCTTGCATAATAATTAGCTCGTTGTTATCGTTAATTAAAAATGTATCATTGTACGTTTGATTTTTTCGTATTTGCGTAATACCAGAACTCACCTCAGTTGCCTGAGCGAGTGTTTTATCTACCATATTTACAAATTCTAACCAAGACAGCGTTGTTAACGCAATTAATGTTATAAAAATAAATAATTTCCCTTTTTTCATCCTCATCTTCTCCTTGTTTGCTTACTATAAAAATACCGTTTTTTTGTTGGAGTGTTCATCTTTTTATTTTTTCTATAAAGTAAAAAAATAAACTGTAGTGGTGATTGCTTGAACTAGAGAAATTACACAGTTAAAAAAGCACCCCAAGATTAATCATCTCGAAGTGCTAAAACACTAAGCACGTGTTCCAAATAAAAACTTCCCTGATAACTGAGCCATAATCGCACCAGTTACTGTAAATTCAAACGAATCATCCCCTGGTTCTACTCCATCTGGTTGTTGTGAAGCGACGGGTTGTTTGTCGATTTTAAATAAGTTTTTAGGCTTAATTTCTCGCAAATTCGTTTGGATTTTTTCTATTTCTAATTTAGGCGGTGCTTTTGGTGTTTCTTTTTTTTCTGGTGCTGGTTTTGGTGCTTGCTCTTGTTGCGTTGGTTGTTCTGGTGATTGTGGTGATTGTGGTATGACTTCATGTGTGGGGTTTTCTGGATTTAAAATTCCTTCAGCCCGCACTTGTTCAGTTAGCATTAATGTTGCACCTATTAAAAATGCCGCATACAATCTCCTTTTTTTGTTGTTATCCATTACCCCTACTCTTTCTCACTTGGATAAGTGTATTTCCTAGAAACTCCCAATCATAGGCACTAGGCGGTGAAGACCAGATGATCTGCACACCGTCATTATTTTTATCTGGAGAATTTGACAAATAAACGTCCGTTGGAAGCTCGCTTTTGCCAATCCGAATGTCCAAATTCAAATTCGTCAATGATTGGATGTTTTTTAAAATATAATTGTTATACCCTTGCCCATATGAAAAATCAATTGAGAGCTTTAATCTTGGTGAAAGCTTGTCAATCGGTATTCTATTAATCAGCAAAAACACATACTCTCGCACCAAGGCTTCATATTTTTCCTCAACAAGTGCCTCATACCCTTCAATTGTCATCAGTTTTTGCACAAATGCATAGCTCATGTCTTGAACGATTTGATAGTTTTCATCAATATAAGAAAAATCATGATAAAGGGCTGTGTCAAAATTCGTGCGTTTAGAAACAATGAGTCGAGTGTGAATTTGACGCAGGTGTTCCTTGACACTTTCCGTATTTAAATCTTCAAAAAACTTTGGCAACTCACTTTCAACCACTTGTAGCAAGGTATCGCCAAAAACGTCTACAATTTCAAGCTTTGGTAAGTCAATTGTGTCGATCAATTGTTCACTTACCATGAAATATTGCAGTTCGTAAGCTTCTTCTAAGATTTCTTGTGGTGTCCCTTCAAGTTTTGTTGCTAACACTTCTTTTATTTGGTCCGTTATAACGCTATCGACCCGCATAAATGGTTGTGCTTTTGTATAATGATGAAAGTAGTTTCTGATATATATCACAAAGAGTCGATATAATAACTTATTTTTGTCTTGACTGGAGAAATTGCTCGACAAAAGATTTGGAATCCTCAACAATCCCTCCAGCAAAGACGATAACTCTCCCATCACTTCATCTGAAAATGGATATGATAAACTTCCATATAAAGAATTATAGAAGTGATAGACAAATTCACGAATATTCCATTCATCGCCTTCAAACCGTGTTGCTTTGGTGATGCGTAAATCATAATTATTAGATAACTCGGTAAATTTTTTGATTAATTTATACGTTGTCGCTCGACTTACGAATAAGGCTTCTTCTAAATCAAACATATTTTTTGTGCTTTCAGTAAGAACAGCCTGAACCAACAATTGCATGGTGGCTCGTTTGGCATATTCATTCACTAAAACGATAATATTACTTTGAGTCTTTCGGGCGTACTTCACATAGCTTTTTTTGTGAAAGGTTGAAACTTGATAGTAATCATTCATTCCCCACTGTTCGATTTCGTCTTTAATTTCAATTAAGTTCTTTTTCACTTGATAAAGCGTTAAGTTTAAATCTTCCGAAATATCCTCATACATCACGTTGGTTAGGCGATGATTTTCCAAATAATAAAGAATACGGATTTTTTCATAATCATCGGTATCTAGGTAACCTATCATAGTTGATCAACCGCCCTTATTATTTATCATCCTTTTTTTCTAAATGGATTTTTTCATTCGCTACTGCTTCTTTTCCTTCTTCTTCCTCTTCTTCCTCGTCTTTTTTGCGACGTTTCCAAAGGATAAAGAATAAGAAGAAAATAACTAGCAATGCTGCTAATGCCATTAATAACCAATACCACCATGGCCATCCTTGTTTGATAGTTACGTCAAGTTTGTTTAATTCGTCCGCTTTAGCTCCTGTAATTTCAAAGTCACGCTCAAATTTCCATTGGTAAAGATACGTTTCTTCTTTGCCTTGTTCATCTTTGGCTTTATAAGGACCATTTGGATCTTTTTGACCATTCACCACCATTGATAAATGATATTTCCCTGCTTTTAATGGCTCAGAAAACGTATTTGCACCTAATGCTCCTTGAATAGACACCGGAATTGGCAAGTCAAAGTTGGTATTTGGCGCCATTTGCATCATGCTTTTTAGTAAGTTAAAGGTAACTGATGTGTCCGTAATACCTTTAATGTGGGCATTGACAATCATTTGGTTTAAAAATCCTGTTGCTTTGTTTTGTAAATTGGCTGAAATAACATTACGTGCATTGACTTGGTTGGCAAAAACATTATTTAAGGTCAAGTCAGGTGATACTCTTTCTGGGTTTTGACGCATTAATAAACCAACCGCAAAGGCATATTCATTTTTGATTGACACTCCTTTTTGATCAGAGGTTGCGGTATCTGTTTCAGACGATTTTTGTTTGAAGGTAATTCCTCCAGCAATAATTCCTTTAAATGCTTCGTTTGGCATTGTCACATCAACTTTGACCGTTTGTGATGATTTTGGTGCCAATTTGATTTCGCCTGGTGTGATGGCTAAATCTTTCATATTATGTTTCAACGTTGGATCTGGTTTAATATCATTTGGGCTATATTCAACTGTCCCATTGATATTTGTAGTCGCTGGTGCAATACCAACCTCAACCGTTACTTCTTTGTCAGTTGAATTGGAAACAGCCACCTCCACTGTTTGTTTTTGACCTGGTGTCATTAATAAGTCAAAATAACCAACATTTTTATCGACTTGATTGTCTGGTAAAATTGGATTGACCGAAAAGTTAAATGAGCTGGCGTGCGCACTAGTCACACCAAGTAGTCCGCCGATTGTTAGCAGCATGACGATTAAAAAGTTTTTCAATAGTTTCTTCATAGTATTTCTCTCCTTTTGTCGAAGTGAGGATTTAGAGTTTTAAATTTACTCTATGTAACCATATATAATAGAAGAAAAGTGATTTTTTTACTTCGATTATATATAGTATTTATATAACGTTCGTGCTTTTTTGTCTAATGAAAAGCCTGAAAATCGTTATTTTTTTATACTTAACATTAATCAAACCGAGCCTTAGAAAAAAGCTCGGTTGGTTTTGTTTCGTTAATAGAAATTACTAATTAAGGAGCAACTGGTAATTCAGATAAAGTCCATGTGATAGTTGAAACATATTTAGCAGCTAATTTAGTAGTAGCACCTGGTACGTTTAATGTTACAGCAGGTAATGTATCAGTTGCGTTAGTACCAAAAGTAGCAACGTGAGTACCAGCACCCGCACCATTAACAGCGTTCATAATAGCTAAGTCAGCACCTGGAGTTAAAGCACCACCAGCAGAAACGACTGCATCTTGTGAAGCATCTGAAGCTGATACGTGGTGTAAATCACCTAAAGTAATTACGGCACCTTTTAAAGTTTGACCAGTCCCAGTAGGATTAGTAGTACCTGAAACTGTAAAGTCTGTTGCTTTGGCTTTTAAATCCCAACCAGCTAATGTTCCACGGTTGTCGGTTACTTGAACAAAGTTAGATCTATCACCTGCTGAAGTTGGTTGTGCAGCTGCTTGGTAATTCATTGTTTGAGAAGTAATTGCTTGAGTACCGAATTGGAAAGTTGAAGCAAAGTCAATTGTTAATGGACCTGCAGTTCCTGGGTTTGGTGGTAATTCAGGATCAACTGGAGTTACAGTAATTGGATTTGTTGGGATTTCAGGGTCAATAATTGGGTTCGTTGTTGTTGAAGCCTGGAATGTAATTACCCCATGAGAATCATAAGTAGCTGGTTGTACACCAGGGATAAAATCTTGTGCATGCGCTGTTGTAGCTACTGCTGTTGTTCCGATAATTGAAGCTAATAAAATTGCTGATGCGAATGATACTTTAGTCATAATAATCTTCTCCTTTAATAGTAAATAATCTAGTTATTCGTTGGTAAATCCGAAAGAATCCATAATAATGTTGTTTTATAACTTACAGGATCTTTTGGTGTTGCCCCTGGTACAGATAAGGTAACTGCCTTTGTATAAGGGGTTGTTGTTGTTTTACCATTGATAGTTGTTGTTTCATAGTTTAAATCTGATGAATTACCCCAACGAGTAATCCATGTACCTGCGCCTTCTCCAGGATTGGCATTCATTACAAGCGCTTCTGAACCAGGAACCAAATTGATAACTTCATGGGCTGTTGGCGCTTTATCATGATTATTACTTACAACTTTTGGTGAAGTAAGTGATAAAGCAGCTCCAGATAATTCATTATATTCCACATTTTTAACCGCACGGAATTGAGAATTTTCTTTTACCTTTAATACCCATCCGCCTAATGTCCCACGTGAGTCTGTTACTTGAACAAAATCAGGGGTAATTAGTGAAGTATCAAAGTATTTTTGCGCTTGCGCTAGATAAATTTGATTGGTATTTTCAATTTTATGAACACCAAAGTCAAAACTACTAGCAAAGTCAATACTCAATGTTCCACCAGTTCCCGGATTAGGATTAGTACCGTCTGGATCCATTGGTTTTAATGGTTTGTTTGGATCTGGATTTTCAGGATCAACTGGAGGAGTCGGTTCATCTGATTCATAAAAGGAAACTGTGCCGTAACTATTATACATAGCAGGTTGCACGCCTTGAATGAAGTCTTGAGCAGAGGCAGTTGTTGCCCCGCTCAAAACCGTTAATAGAAGAACCGCTGCAGGAAGACTGGTGAAAAGTGCTTTTTTCATCTATCGTCTCCTTCTTTCGTGTTGATTAAACGTTTGCTGCTGCTGATGGTGCGTTTTCTAAAGTCCAAGTGATTGTTGAAGTATAGTTAGTCGCTTTTTTGATTGTAGAACCTGGTACCATTAATGATACAGCGTTTGTTGAGTTAACTGGAGTGTTAGGATTAGTGCTTGAAGTTACGATATCAGATGAACTACCAAAACGCATAGACCATGAACCCATACCTTGATTAACTGCAGCATTCATGATTTGTTGTTGTGCAGTTCCAGTTCCATCACCATTTAAAACAAAGTTTCCTGATTTTGAAGGTGCATATAAAGCTTGATCAGTTGCTGAAAGTGAGCTATTTAAACCAGTTTTTTGGAAAGTCATTTGTGAACCAGTTAATACAGATCCAGGACCAGATGTTCCATCAGTAAGTGGTGTATTAGAAACTTTCAAATTCCAACCAGCTAATGTCCCACGGTTGTCGGTTACTTGTACGAATGGCGCAACATAACCAGTTGAAGTTTGTTGTGCTAAAGTGTTATAAATTTGGTTAGTAGTAGAAATTGCATTCAAACCAAAGTCAAATGATGAAGCATAGTCAATTGTTAAACCATCTTCTACTGTTACTGGAGTAGTTGGTGGTTGTGGAGTGATTGCTGTTGGTAATTCTGGGTCGATAATTGGGTTAGTTGTTGTTGAAGCTTGAAAACCAACTTTACCGATAGAATCCATTGATGCTGTTGATGCAGAAGCTACTGTAACTCCTACTGTTGATGCTAATGAAGTAACTGCTAATGCTACTGCTGCTAAACGTGTAATGTTTTTCATTTTAATTTTCCTCTTTTTCTTTTTTATATGACATTTAGATTTTTAAGATAGTTAGATAATTATTAAACAGTACCTGTAGGAGTGTCAGCTAAAGTCCAAGTAATTGTTGAAGTATAAATCTCAGCTTTCATCATTGCAGAAGATGGAATGTTTAATGTTACTCCTTTAGTTGTACCTGTAGCTGTATCTGGATTAGTTACGTCAGTTGAAGCACCCATAACATAAGTCCAAGCACCCATACCTTTATCAGTTTGCGCTGCCATAACATTCTGTGCTGCACCAGTTCCATCAATCGTAAATCCAGCATTTGATGGTGCATAAGCCATATCTGTGCTTCCTGATTTTACGCTTGTATTAATAACTTTCACTGTAGCACCTGTTAAAGTACCACCTAAAGCTGTAGAAGTTGTTGTTGATGCAGTGAATGGTGTGTTTTTAACTGTTAAGTTCCAACCAGCAAATGTTCCTCTTTCATCGTGTACTGCTACAAATGGAGAAGTATAATGATGTGTTCCGTCTCCGTAAACTACTTCATCAAGTAAAGCTTCATAAGTTTTTGAAGTTCCATATGAAACGGCGTGATTACCAAAGTCAAAGTCTGAAGCGTAGTCGATATCCAAAGCTCCTTTTGGTGTTGTTGGTGTTGTTGGAGTGATTACTGTTGGATTTGTTGGATCGATAATTTCAGGATTTGTTGTTGTTGATTGTGTAAATGAAACTTTACCAGGAGTTGTCATTGCAACTGTTGCTGCTGATGCTGATGTAGCTCCAATTGCCATTGTTCCTAATGTTGCTGCTGCTAATG
>JAITWV010000323.1 GCA_031285105.1 Streptococcaceae bacterium
TGTTTGTTCAACAACAGATTCAACCACTGGTGTTACTGGAGTTGTTTCAACTGGTGCCACAACTTGTTCAACGGGTGCTTGTGCCTGGATAAATTTTCCATTGTTTTCGTTTTTTGAAAGATACATCTCAAAATTTCCTGATCGAAGGTTAAACTCACGAACAGTTGACTCATCAAATTGACTCATTAAATCTTTAACATCTTGTAAATTCATTAACTATTCACTCCATTTCTTTAGTGCAATGACTGCATTATGCCCGCCAAAGCCAAGTGAATTACTGATTGCATATTCAAATGTATGTTTTTTACCTGTTTGGGTTACCACATTAATATTGATATCTTCGCCTAATTCAGCGGTTCCCATAGTTGCTGGAACGAATTGATGGTTTAAAGCCTCTAGTGTCGCAATAGCTTCAATTCCACCTGCTGCTCCTAGTAAATGGCCTGTTAATGATTTGGTTGAAGAAACGAGAACATTTTCATCTAAACCAAAAACTGTTTCAATCGCCTGAGACTCCCCTTTTTCATTGGCTTGTGTACTAGTACCGTGGGCGTTGATATAACCGACTTGACTTGGTGTGATACCTGCTTCTTCAATTGCTAACTCCATCGCACGAGCTGCTCCAGCGCCATCTGGTGTTGGGCTTGTCATATGATAAGCATCACAATTGGCACCGTAACCAACCACTTCACCTAAAATGTTCGCTCCACGTGCTAATGCGTGTTCTAGTGATTCTAAGACAAACACACCCGCACCTTCACCCATCACAAAACCTGAACGATCTTTATCAAATGGAATTGAAGCTCTTAATGGATCCGTTGAATTCGTTAAAGCGGTTAATGAAGCAAATCCAGCAATCCCAATATCACAAATACTTGCTTCTGATCCACCTGCCACAATCACATCTGAGTAGCCGTGTTTGATATTTCTAAAAGCTTCTCCAATTGAGTTCGTCGCTGAAGCACAGGCTGTCACCACACTTGTACAAATACCTTTTGCACCAAGTCTTAAAGCGATATTTCCTGCTACCATATTCACAATTGACATTGGTACAAATAATGGTGCCACACGTTTTGGTCCACGTTCATTTAACTTAGTGACTTGTTCTTGGATAACTGGTAAACCACCAATTCCTGAACCAACAATCACACCAAAGCGATCCATGTTTTCTTCTTCAAGATTCATTCCAGACATTGCTACGGCTTCAAGAGCTGCATAAATGCCGTAAAGTGAAAACAAATCCATCCGTTTGGCATCTTTTTTGACAAAATATTTATCAAATGGGAAATCCTTGACCTCAGCAGCTAAAGTGATTCCTGTTTCACTCGCATCAAAACGGGTAATCTTATCAATACCTACTTTGCCATTTTCTAAAGCGTTCCAAAATTCTTCAGGTGTATTTCCAATTGGACTTGTTACACCATAGCCAGTAATTACTACACGATTCATAATCATCCCTCCATAATCGGGGTTCAATCGAGCAACCTTGAGCGAAATTCTCAAAGCTAGGAACCTTTGCAAGCAAAGAACCCTATCTTTGAGAAATTTACTCAAGTCTAAGCGCTCGTTTCACCACCTAATTCATAACCATGCCACCGTCAATATTGATGACTTGGCCTGTAATATATTTATGAGTCGCTAGAAAATGTGCGGCTTGTGCTACATCATCCACTGTTCCAAAACGTTTCATTGGAATACTTGCATTCAGTTGTTCCTTGATTTTGTCTGACAACACATCTGTCATTTCCGTTTGAATAAAACCAGGGGCAATGGCATTTACACTGATTCCACGTCCTGCAACTTCTCTAGCAACTGATTTGGTAAATCCAATAACACCAGCTTTTGAGGCGGCATAATTGGCTTGACCGATATTTCCAGTAAGTCCCACAACGCTTGATAGGTTAATAATTGCTCCACTACGTCTTTTCATAAACAATTTTACCATTTGTTGCGTCATATTGAACGTACCACATAGATTTATTTTTAAAACATCATTAAAATCATCATCTGACATTCTCATTAAAAGTTTATCTTTGGTGATTCCTGCGTTATTGATTAAAACATCAATTGGTCCTAGTTCCTTTTCAGCACGAAGAATCATTTCTTGGCATGATGAAAAGTCAGCAATATCGCCATGCACACCAATAGCTTGAACACCGTATGAACGAACTTCGTTTAATAATTCTTCAGAGATTTCGCTACGTCCATTGATGACGATATTTGCGCCTAATTTGGCAAAATACATCGCCATTCCTTTGCCAATGCCACGAGTTGAACCGGTGATAAATATGTTTTTTCCTTGCATTTATTTATTCTCCCAAAATTTCCAGTGTTGAATTTAAAGTTGCTAAATCCTCGACTCTAGTTGTTTGTAAGGTTTTGTCTATTTTTTTCATGAAACCTGATAATACTTTACCTGGTCCGATTTCGATGAATGTATCAATGCCTAATTCTTTTAAGGAATCAATGCTTTCGTAAAATCGAACGGGGCTTTTGACTTGTTTGATTAAAAGCTCTTTGATTTCTTCTTGTTTAAATAGTTTTGCTGTTGTGTTTGAAATGACTGGCATCGATAGTTTATTCATTTCAACATTTGCTAATTCTTGTGCTAAACGAACACTTGCACTTTCTAATAAAGCTGTGTGGAACGGTCCTGAAACATTTAATTCAATCAGACGTTTCACACCATTTTCTTTTAACAGCTCCACTGCATAATCAACCGCTTCTACCTCGCCACCAATCACAATTTGAGCAGGTGTGTTGTAATTTGCTGGAGTGACAATTCCTTTGCTTGAGGCTTTTTGACAGATTTCTTCTATTAAAGTAACATCCGCATTCATTACCGCCACCATTTTTCCAGTTCCTTTTGGTGCAGCTTCACTCATAAATTGTCCACGTTTGGCAACTAATTTTAAAGCTGTTGGAAAATCAAAAACGCTCGCTGCTAAAAGGGCTGAATATTCACCTAATGACAAACCAATCGCCGCATCTGCTTTGATTCCTTGTGACTCTAATAATTTTTGAATCGCATAATTTATTGTCAAAATAGCTGGTTGGGTATATTTTGTTTCATTTAACTTTTCTTCATCATTAAAAATAATTTGCGTTAAGCTATAGCCAAGAGTTGCATCTGCTTGTTCAAAAATTTCACGAACCAATGGGTATTCTTCATATAATTCTTTACCCATTCCTAAATATTGTGCCCCTTGACCGGCAAATAAGTAAGCTGTTTTCATCCTTTTCTCCTAAACAAATAAAGCTGCTTTTTGTGCAATAATTTCTTTGGTTTCAGCAATTAATTCATCAATAATTTCTTTTGACGTTTGTTCTTTCGCAATTAATCCAGCAATTTGACCAGCCATGACTGAACCATTCACCACATCGCCATCAACTACGGCATTTCTTAAAGCACCACGTCCTAAATCTTCAAAAATTTCCGTGTCAGGATTTTCTTCTTTTAAAGCCGCTTTTTCCGCTTTGGCAAAATCACGCGTTAATTGATTTTTCAACGCACGAACCGCATGTCCAAAATGTTCACTTGAAACTATGGCATCAATATCACGAGCACCTAGAACTTTTTCTTTGTAATTTTTATGTGCATTACTTTCTGTTGCAACCACAAAGCGTGTTCCCAATTGAACCGCTTGTGCTCCTAACATGAAACTAGCTGCCATTCCACGTCCATCACCAATTCCACCAGCGGCAATCACTGGAATTGAAACAGCATCAACTACTTGAGGAACTAAAGCCATTGTCGTCAATTTCCCAATATGACCACCAGCCTCCATTCCTTCAGCAATCACAGCATCCGCACCAATTTTTTCCATACGTTTGGCTAAGG
>JAITWV010000336.1 GCA_031285105.1 Streptococcaceae bacterium
CCATTGCTGTAATCATAAATTTATCTGCAAACAAATAACTAACAATCAACAAAGGAATACTTAAATAAAGCAATTCAAACCGCCCTTGTAAAATAATTGAAAAATCACCTTGTAGCCAAGAGGACATGTTTTGAATTAAATTGTTTTGATACGCTACAAATGTCGATATAGAGCCGACAACATTTCCTAACATCAAACCAGTCAATGGGACAAATATTGTGTCCTTGAATTTTATTTTCCCTAATATGCTCACAAAAACTAGATTGCCACCCAAAGCAAATAAAAAAGCAAAAATCATCCGTTTAATAGGAGATTGTGTACTTAAAAAAAGCATTGCTACTAATACACCAAGCCGAGCAAATTCCATAGTTCCTGCAGTCGTTGGGGAAACAAATTTGTTTTGTAAAAGCTGTTGCATGATTAACCCACAGATACTTAGACTAGCTCCTGCAACTAAGATACTAATTAAACGAGGAAATCTGCTGATTCTTAATATCTCGAGTTGTTGCTGCGAAAGGTTGAATATATCTGTGATGTGAATGTTTGAAACTCCGATGAATAGTGACAAAATAGAAGTCATTATTAATAGAAGAAAAAGGTATCGTATTTTCATATTAAACTCCGTAGATAGTAATTGAGAATGATTCTCAGTTACTATCTTATCATTAAACGACTTTAATCAAAACATTTAATTTCAAATCTTTGCAAGGAAAAAGAAATAAGGCAACCAAGAAGTGCGAAAAAAGCTCGCCGTCTTAGTTGCCATGTTCTTATATTTAAACGCTTTTGTCATTGTAAGAAATGTAAGCGTCCAATAACATCGTGTCTACCACTATTTTGCACCTTCTGTTAGTCTTGAGCCATCAAGTAAACAGGAGGTTTTTTGTATGACTAAAATCAAAGACATTGTCCCAATTCAGTTTTCAGACCCATCACCTCGGTCGACATCCCCCTCAAGTAAGCCTAAATTAGCAGGAAAATTAAAGGTTGGCGAGGCGGAACTCATCATTTACAACGGCATTGATAAATATATCTTGTACGCCATTTTAAAGGAGCTGAAATCAAATGATTCTAGATTTAACGAAAGGTAGTGATATTTTCATAGTTTGTGGGAAAACAGACTTGCGTAAAGGAATTGATGGATTAGCTGCTTTCTTACTAGAAGAATATGAGTTAGACGCATTTAATCAAGCATTACAGAGCACACTGGACAAGAAAGCCTAGAATTTACAGAGGTTCCTACCTATCGTCGTGCAAAAAGAAAAGGGCTTAAAGCTGCCTTAATAAGTGGATTTCCAGAAAATCATATTCACTACACACTTGAAGGACAAGACTGTCTTTGCCATGAATGCGGAGAAGGTTTAATTGAATTCGCAAGTGAAGAAATTCGACGTGAAACTCTGTTTATTCCAGCTCGTATGGAAGTGAACGTTTTACACTAACATGCTTATAAATGTACCAATTGTGAAGCGTCAACTGGGCACAGTTTTATTAAAAAAGGGAAAGTACCTCGACCACTTATCAATAATAGTTTAGGTTCACCTAGTATAGTTACTGAGACCATACTTGAAAAATATGTAAAGAAAGTTCCCGCATATCGGCAAGAACAACAATGGCAAGAGTTAGGTTTTATGATTGATCGAAAATCAATCATAAATTGGCATTTAAAATCGGTGGATAACGTTCTAGAACCACTTTATGATTTATTACATAAGAAGTACTCCTTCAAGAAGTACTTCAATATTCTTTGTTTGGCTCATATCAGACGACTGTAAAAAGTTATGCCTTAGTTGGTAAAAAATACTGCGATTTACTTTTTAAAGTTGACCGCCAAGGAAATCATCTCGAACCTGAGGAACGAAGAGTTGATCGCTTAAAATACGTCAAACCAATCATGGATGAATTTTATGAGACTATCACTAATTGGCCAGTTTTAGCGAAATCGAAACTTGGAGAAGCTGTAGAGTATGCGCTCAATCAGAAAAAGAGACTCTACATTTTCTTTGAAGATGGGCGATTGGAATTGTCGAATAATCGAGCAGAACGTGCCATCAAAGAATTGGTAATTGGTCGTAAAAATTGGTTGTTTTCAAAGTCGTTCCATGGTGCACGTGCCTCTGGGATTATTTTGAGTATTATTCGCACCGCTAGAGTAAATAATTTAAATATCCGAAAATATATGACCTTGCTTTTTGAGCAAATCCCTAATCTACCAAGTCTATCGATTGAATTTTTAGAAGCTTATTTGCCTTGGGATCCTAAAATTCAAGAACTATGTGGAGAAGTAAACAAATAACACCACTTTATTACGAAGTAGGTGTTATTTGTCGTGTAGTCCCCACGCTATTGGACGCTTACTACGAATGGCTTAGTTATAGGCTTTTTAGGAGCAAAAAATAAGCTATAGCTTTTTGATGAATTTGCTATAGCATTTTGATCATTTTGCTATAGCATATTTTGCTTTTTGCTCTATTGAATTTAAAAATGGACAAATATAGGTGATAAAATAACATTATCAGATAAATTTTCCAATTCTGGTAATTGTTCTTCTTGCTATTAGTTAAATAAAACTAATCACGATAAAACAAATCTCTTGTATAGACTTTTTCTTTCACATCTTCAATTTCATCTTCAAGTCGATTTGACACTATGACATCACAAACATTCTTAAAATCAGCCAAATTCTTGACTACTTTTGAGCCATAAAAGTCCGCCCCTTCATAACTTGGCTCATAAACAATTACTGGCACTCCTTTGGCTTTTAAGCGTTTCATCACTCCTTGCACAGAAGAATAACGGAAATTGTCACTGCCTGTTTTCATAGTCAAACGATGAATGCCAACAATGCCAGGTTTGCGTTTTAAAATATCACTGGCAATAAAATCTTTTCTTGTGCGGTTGGCATCAACAATTGCTGAGATGATGTTTTCAGGCACTTCACGGTAATTGGCTCTTAATTGTTTGGTATCTTTTGGTAGACAATACCCACCATAACCAAACGATGGATTGTTATAGTGATGCCCGATACGTGGGTCTAATCCAACTCCTTCAATAATTGACTTTGAGCATAAATCACGCACGGTTGCATAAGTATCTAGTTCATTAAAATAAGCCACACGTAAGGCTAAATATGTATTTGAAAACAATTTAATCGACTCAGCTTCTGTTGAATCGGTTAACAAAACTGGGATATCCTCTTTTTGCGCTCCTTGAACCAATAAATCCGCAAATTCCTTGGCACGAGTCGAATTTTCACCAACGATAATCCTTGATGGATGCAAATTGTCGTACAATGCTTTACCTTCACGAAGAAATTCTGGAGAAAAGATGATGTTTTCGGTGTTAAATTTCTTTTTCACCTCCGCTGCAAACCCTACCGGAACCGTTGATTTAATAATGAAAAGAGCATCTGGTTTAATTTCAAGTGCTTTTTGAATGACCATTTCAACCGTTGAGACATCAAAATAATCTAGCTGCGAGTCATAATCCGTTGGGGTCGCGATTAACAAATAATCCCCATGTAAGACTGCCTTTTTAAAATCATCTGTATAAGTGACACTCGCACGGTCATTTTGGATGAAATCTTGAATTTCTGTATCCTCTAATGGACATTGCTTGTTTTTTAATTGTTTGATTTTTTCATTGTTGATATCATAAGCTAGGACATTTGCTTGTTGTCCTAAGAGTAGCGCGTTAGCTAAACCGACGTAGCCTAAGCC
>JAITWV010000362.1 GCA_031285105.1 Streptococcaceae bacterium
CTTCAAAAGCAGCATTTTGACGGTTCATTGAGACATATGTTTCGTTTAAGTCTGAGATTTCTGATTCTTTTTGTGAAATTTCTTGTTCGACATTCACCAAATTCGTTAACACCTTTGTATACTCTACTTGGTCTGCTTTTTTGGCTTCGATTTTCTTTTTCAGCTTTTCATATTCCACAAATAATTGATTTAAAGGTGGTTTATTGCCACGTGGTTTATATAGCATTTCCGCTTGGCTCAACGCTTCTTTTTGTGTTTCAAGTAATTGATTGGTTCCACTTAGTCCTAATGAAAAAAGTTGTTGATTAAAATTATCAGCAGACACTTTATTCATGTCTAATAAGACATTTTGATCAATCGAAAACACTTGCTGAAAAGTTTCTTGATTGAGCGGATACAATAATTTGGCTAATGCTTTATCCCCTTTTGTCTCACCATTTGGTAGATGCAGCGTGGCACGTGCTTTATTTTTATCTTTGAAACGCTCCACTCGGTAAAGTTCGTCTTCTACTTCGATAGTGATTGACCCACCAAATGCAGACGAGTTCATCGGACGATAATCACGTCTTGAATTGGCATTTCTTGGAAACCCAAAGAGCATATATTGAATGAAGTGATAAATGGTTGTTTTACCTGTTTCATTTTCTCCATAAAACATTTGGCAAGTATCGGAAAAATCAATATTCGTATCGACAAACTTCCCAAAACCAATGATCGAAAGTTGCTTAATTCTCATATTGGACCCCCGTTAATTCATATTCTTGCTTAATTTCTTTATAAATACTTTCTTGTAACTCCGCTGAAAAATCTTCATCAAATAACTCGAATAATTCACTTGGCATATTCGCACGCATTTCATTACGAACAGCTTTCATATCTTCTTCTTTGACTAAATTTAGCACTAATTCTTCATCAATAAAAAGGTTAAATTTCGATTCTTTTTCACGATCGATAATTTGAACCGAGTCAACCCAGAACTTTTCATTTAAGAAATCCAACAACTCACCACTTTGCACACTATAAACAAACTCATCATCTAAGTTATGTGTTTGATCCAATGAAAGTGTGTAAATCGTTTGAGCTGCTAGAACATCTGTAATGGCTTTTTGTGCTTGAACAAGATTTTCACTTTCTCTTAAATCAATTGTTAAATGATGATACAACACTTGTGCTACTGGAATTGGATAGACTTTCTTCACACGATTGTCTTCTAAGGTGACGTGTAAAATACCAGCGACTTGATTTTCTTTTTTGTTATGCCCTTGAGGTGTGCCCGGATAGGCGATATAACTCATTTCATCACTCAAAGTCATTGGCACATGAATATGACCTAAAGCCCAGTAATCATAGCCTTTTTCTTTCATGTCGCTTAGTGAAAATGGTGCAAAACGTCCTTTTGGTGCATTCTCTCCATGATAAACACCAATATGATAAGTGCTCGCTAAATCACGCTCTGGAAAATCAGGAAGTTTTGATTCGGTGATAATTGGATGTGTGTAACTAAAACCTGAAATCGCTACTTTTTCACCTGAATGCTCAAAATCTAAACGAATCGTATCAACCGACTCACTTTCAAATAAATAAACATTACTTGGAAACTCAAACCAATAACGATTTTTATCATAATAGTCGTGATTGCCAAATGAAAGAATAACCGGAATACCGTATTCTTCTAGACGTTTTACTTGGTCAATGAAATGTGCTTGTGTTTGAATACTCGTTCTAGCTTGATGAAAAGTATCTCCTGCAAAAATCACAAAATTAACTTGTTTTTCAATGGCATTATCAATAATATTTTCTAAGACAAAACCATTGATATCACGTAAGGTTTCAAAAGCTTCATCTGGTGCTTGAAAACTGCGATCTATATGTAAATCAGATACATGAATAAATGTTAACATCTCTTCTTCCCTTTCAGAATAATCTTATTTCATTCTATCACAAAAACACTTGTTCTAGAAAGGATTCTTCTTAATAAATGCCAAAAAAGAGGAAGAAAATTCTCCTCCTCTTTCTAATTCATCTTAACGGTTTGCTGATGTTACACCAACGTTAGCCCATACGTCATAAGCAGAAGCCAAGTTTGTCATTACATCAATGTTAAAGTTCGTTACACGAGAATGAACTGGCATAACTGATGAACGGAACAATGTTGGTAATGCAAATGCTTGTTCAGCTGCATATTTTTGCCACTCTAAGAATGCATCACGACGGAAGTTTTCATCAAATGCTTTTTCTGAACCGATAGCATTGATTAAACGAGTATTTTCATCTGATACGTAACGCGTGAAGTTAAATGCTGCTGTTGGTCCCCATAATGAGTTTGGATCTGGATTCCAGTCAATTGACCAAGCTGCCATAAATACGTCGATATTTGGATCGTCATTTTGTAATCTGTCATAGAATGTTTGGAAATCAAGTAAACGACCATCAGTTAATTGAACGTTCAAGCCGATTTCTTGCCATTGTTGGATGTAGTATTGCGCTAATGGTTCAGCAATATCGCCACCTGACATTGAAGCAAAGTTGATGACTAATGGTTCGCCGTTTTGGTTGGTACGTTTGCCATCAGATCCTTTTTTAAATCCAGCATCATCTAACAATTGGTTGGCTTTATCCATGTTTGTGCCGTTACCATAACCTGGAACCTCATCACGTGATGCAGATAAGTCACCAAATGTTGGCGTGATTAATGTGTTTGCTGCTGTACGTAATCCATGATAGAAACGCTCACCAACTTGGGCATTATCAACTGCAAATCCCATTGCTTGACGTAATTCTTTGCTGCCCATTTTCGCATTAGGATCCATGATGTTTTGGTTGTTTTCATGTTTACCAAGTCTGAAACCAATGTATGTGTAGCTCATTTCAGGAGCACCTAACATTTCGTAGTTCGCTGTATCTTTGTATTCCATAAATGAATCTGTAGGCATTGACATTACGATATCATGTGTACCTGCTTGAATCGATTGGATAATCCCTGATGAAGCAGTGTTACGAACGATAATTTTTTCTAATTTCGGTGTGCTACCAAAGAAATGCTCGTTACGAACAAATTCAACCGACTCACCTGGTACTACGTTAGAAATAACGAATGGTCCAAATGATAATGGGTTTTTACGAACGGCATCAGATGATTCCAAGTTAGCTACTGGAATATCTTTTAATTGGTGCCAAGGAATAATGTAGTTCAATTGACCACCTGAACCCATTAAACCAATAGATGGTGAAACTTCAATATATTCAACTGTAACTGTACGATCATCGACACGTGTAATACCTGAGATTGTATCAGATTTGCCATCGTGGAAGTCTTGTACACCTACAACGTTTTGGATATCACTGAAACGTACACCTGTGTAGTCTGCATCAGCAATAATTTTATAAGTACCGATAATATCGTCAGCAGTTACTGGTGTACCATCTGACCATTTTAAGTTTTCATGTAAAGTAATTGTTGCTTTTCTTGTTTCACGATCTAATTTAAATTGAGCTGGAGCAGTTGTGCTATCACCTTTGATTGATCCATCAGGGTTCATCTCAAAAATTGTACCAAAACCAGTTGGCTGCATGATCCGTGCGTCAAATGCATCTTGTGACAATACTGGTGAGAATAAACCTGCAAATGGTGCATCATTTACGATCGCAATTTCTAATGTTCCGTTTTCAATTGCCGCATCTTGATTCGTTGTTACACGTGGCATTTTGCTAACATCTGTTGGGTTACCACTAGAGCTATCAGTTGATGAA
>JAITWV010000369.1 GCA_031285105.1 Streptococcaceae bacterium
TAAATATCGTTGCCCCAATTGGTGAAGGAGAGATGATGTAATGACAAGTTTAACGATACTTAATTTATATAATCTTTTGAAAAAAAATTATCGATTTGTATTATTGGTGACCTTTATTGGCACCGTTATCTCTTTTTCAGTGAGTTTTTTGATTCAAAGCGAGTATGAGCAATCAATCATTTTTCGTCAACCAAATGCTGATACACGTCAAATCAATCAGGTTCGCTTTTTGTTAAATGGATCGAATCAGTATGCGGAATTAATTGTGCCTAAGTTAGAAAATATAGATGGTCTAACAGTACGGTCATTTAGAGAAAAAACGATTTTGGTTCAAAAAACGGAAGATGAGATACAGCTTGTTCAAAGTTTTCATTCACCGCAAAAAGTAAAAAAAGTGATGGAACAAACAAGCCAACTTCTGCAAGAGAAATATCGCTGGGAAGTAATTGACCAATCCCAAGTGATTGAGCGAGTTCCACCTTTTAAACGGATTACCTCAATTGGTTTTTTAGTTAGCTTCTTTTTTGCAATTGGTGCCGTTGTTGCCCAAGTAGACTTCTTTAAACGTTACTTGAAAGAAAGTTCAATGGAGCTTCTTGCAGCAAATCTTGTCGAAGTAAAACATATTACACCACTTTATTTCATTATAAAACGGTTGATGGATATTTTCATCGGTTGTATTGGTTTAATTCCTTTTGCGATTGGCTATATTTTCTTATATATTCCTTATTCTTTTGGAGAAAATAAAGGACCAATACTTTTTCGTCAAAAGCGCTATGGAGTAAATGGTGAGTTTTTTTATATTTATAAATTCCGTTCGATGCGAGTGGGTGCTGAAGAAATTTTAAAAGCAGACCCTAAACTGTGGGAGCGCTATGTTGCAGGTGGATATAAATTGCCTCAAGAAGAAGATCCGCGTATCACGAGGCTTGGAAGATTTATCCGTAAAACTAGTTTAGATGAATTTCCACAGTTTATTAATGTTGTCCGCGGGGATATGAGCTTAATTGGTCCGCGTCCGATTATTAGTGAAGAGTTGAGTGAGTACGGCGAGCGTAAGAGTTGCTTTTTGGCGATGAAACCAGGAATCACAGGTGTTTGGGGTATTTCAGGGCGTAGCAATCTTGATTATCCAGAACGTGCGGATGTGGAATTGTCTTATTTAAGCCGCCGCAGTATTAAGTATGATTTTTACGTTATCTTTAAAACGGCTTTAGGAGTTATCAAAAAAGATGGCGCGTATTAATATGGAAGGAATTTGTGAAGATGAGAAAAGATAGACATGAAAAGAAGAAAAAATCCTTAGGTAAAAAAATTGCAATTGGACTTGGAAGTTTCGTTGGTTTGTTGCTAATTGTCGGAGGGATTGTTTTTGTGATAGCTTACAATGATGTAGCTAACACAATGAAAAACACGCACACAGCAGTTGAACGAAAAGACGGATTAACCAATGAAACCAAATCAGCAGCTTTAATCAATGAAGGCAAACCATTTACAGTTCTTCTTTTAGGAATTGACGCAACAGAAGCCAATGACTTAACTGGACGTTCAGATACGATAATTTTAGCAACCATTAATCCCCAAGAACGCACAACGACATTAGTAAGTATTGCACGTGATACCTATATTTCAGGCATTTCAACCAATAAAATTAATGCAGCCTACGCCTTTGGTGGAGCAGCTGGTGCAATGGATGCAGTAGAACAATTATTAAATGTTCCAGTGAACCAATTTATCACCTTTAACATGGAAGCAGTCGAGCGAATGGTTGATGCAGTTGGTGGTGTAAGTGTTGATAATGCCTTTGCGTTTGATTTTCAAGATGATCGTGTGACCAAAGAAAGTTTCCATTTTGAACAAGGTGAAATTCATTTAACCGGTAAACAAGCTCTTGCCTTTTCACGTATGCGCTATGATGACCCTCGTGGTGATTATGGACGCCAAGAAAGACAGCGACAAGTAATTGAAGCGGTGATGCGTAAAGTAGCTACGGTTGATGGATTGACGAATTATCGTGATATGCTAACTGTACTTGGCGATAATATGAAAACAAGTTTAACATGGGATCAAATGCGTGGCTTGATTACTAATTACCGCTCAGCAGCTGATACGATTAAGCAAGACAATTTGCAAGGTGTTGGTGATATGGTGAATGGGTCGAGTGTGCAGGTGGTTTCTAGTGATGAAATTAATCGGGTGCATGAGTTGATTGCTGGACAGTTGAAATAGGAAGAACAAAAAGAGCGTTGGTTTTAAGACGCTCTTTCTTGTTAAGAAAAAAACGTATTTTACTTGACTTTTTTATGCAAAAGGGCATTTGTGATATAAATTTTATGAACAATATGGTATACTGTCAAAGTTAGAAATTAAATGAACAAAGGTGGAAAGTGTTTTGAGTAAGAATGTAGTCATTTTTTCATTAAAAGGACCTTCTAAAAAGGCAGTTATTGGTGGAGCTGAGGTTTATATTGATAATTTTGCAAAAGTCTTGGCAAAACAAGGTATGAAGGTAACAATTCTTTGTGGACGAGATAAAGGCGAGGACGATTTACCGGATACAGAAGAATTAGCTGAAAATGTTCTCTTGAAACGTTTTAAGAGTCCAATGAATTTTTTACCTCTTTCAATCTTTAAAACACACACCTATTATAATAAAGAATTAAAAAAACGCACCGATTTAGTTATTGAAAATCAGCAAGTTTTTCCTTTATTTGCAGCTGTTTATAAAAAACATATTTGTACAATTGTCTACCATTTAACAGGTAATGATTTTATCCGCAAGCAAGGCATCATTAAAGGTTCAATTGGCATTTTCCTAGAACGTGGCATTTTCCCTTTGCTATACAAGAAAAAGCCAATTATCACAATGAGTGAACATTCAAAAGAGTTATTGATAGAAGCAGGATTAAGAGAAGAAAAAATTTCGATTATCCCACCAATTGTTGATGTTGAAGCTATTAGTGAAGAAGAACGAAAACAGCCAAGAGAAAATATTATCTCTTATATTGGTAGATATACAGGTCGTGGAGGGAATAAGCGTATTGATCATGTGATTGAAGTGTTGCCAAAAATCGCTGAAAAGGTGCCTGATGTGAAGTTAAAAATTGCAGGCTATATTCGTGAACTTGATGAATTAAAAGAGATTGTTTTTAAAGCAGGAGTTGAAAATCGAGTAGAGTTTTTAGGTTTAGTTAGTGAAGAAGAAAAACTTGAAATGATGCAAGTTTCTAAGGTTTTTGCTAGTCCTTCTTATGAGGAGAGTTTCGGTATTACTTACATTGAGGCGAATGCAAAAGGAACTCCTGTTGTTGGGTATGAGATTTCTGGGTTAGATACAGTTCCTGAGACGGCTGGAGTTATGGTGGAAAAAGACGATTTAGAAAAATTAGCTGATGAGTCGATTGAGTTGTTAACGAATGATGGAAAGTGGAATGAACTTTCTGTTGGTTCTGTTGAGAATGGGAAGAGGTTTACTCGGAATGTTATTGAAGGGAAGATAGCGAAGTTTATGGAGGGGTTGTTAAGTAAATGAAAACCATCGGAATTGACTTGCGTACCTTACAATCAGATTCTCAGTATCGCGGAATTGGTGAAGTTACCAAACAAATTACAACCAATTTACTAAAACTAATTGAAGAACAAGAAAAAACAGCTGATTACGCATTTAACTTTTACGTTGATGCCTATCAAAAAAATGAAGATCCCAAAAGGTATTTGGACATTCCAGAATCAATTAGTTGGAAAGAATATATTGTAAATGAGGAACAATTTGAGAAATCGTTTTCTAGTAAGATAAAAAAATATATCACTAGCCAAAAAATTGCGAATTCTGAAAAATCAGATGTGTTTTTACAGTTTGATTTTAAATATGGTGTTCCAACAGATACTAAAACAGTATTGGTTGAATACGATTTGATTCCGTTACTTTTTTGGGATAGATATTATCCTACTTTTATTAGTAAAAAAACAAATGCACTAGTCAAATTTTTTATGAATAATTTTGTTTTTTCTAGCTTTTTCAAAAAGGTTTATAAACATAAAAGAAGAAGAGTTTTGCTAGAAGCTAAAAAGATTATTTCAATTTCTGAAACAACAAAAAATGATATCATTCAACATCTGAAAATTAAATCAGAAAAAATTAGAAGTATTTACTTAGGAATTGGTGAAAACACAGATGTTCTTAGCAAAAAAGCTGAAAATGAGAAATTACCGAAGAAGCCATATTTGTTTTTTGTTGGTGGCACTGATGGTAGAAGAGAAATTGACCGGTTAGTTACAGCGTTCGAAAAACTAAGAGAAGCTGGTCATGATATTCAATTGGTATTAGCTGGTTCTCATTTTAGAAGTATTGATACGATTGAAGAGGATAAGATAAAAAACGCCATCCAAACCTCACAACATAAAAAAGATATTCTTCTTTTGGGTTTTGTTTCAAATGGTTTTAAAAAAGAATTATTTGAAAATTCGATTGCATTTATTTTTCCTTCTTTGTATGAAGGTTTTGGCTTGCCTGTTTTAGAAGCATTGTATAATTCTGCTTCTGTAATCGCATATGACAATTCTGCAATCAAAGAAATTGGTAAAGATTTTATATATTATACAAGTTCTAAGACGATGCTTCAGGATATTTCTGATTTCATAACGACAAGTCAGGAAAAAAAAATTCGACTTGAACAAGAAAAATATATTGCAAAGTTTCGTTGGAAATTAACTACGCAACAATATCTAAAAGAAATCGAGAAATTATAATGATGAAAAAAATGAACATGAAAAAAATTATAATTATTAATTCAATTTATTATCCTACAATAATTGGAGGAGCTGAAATATCCACAAAAATTTTGGCAGAAGAATTAAATGCAGAATATGAAGTTACTATGCTTACGACAACTAGAAAAAAAGATAAAACTATTGAAGAAGAAATTGATGGAGTAAAAGTAATAAGAATTCCAACGACGAATGCCTATTGGATGCCTGAACGAGATAGTGCTGGAAAACTACAAAAAATATATTGGCATTTTTATGATCATTTTTCGGTGAAACAATTTCAAAAAGTAGAAAAAATCGTTGATGAAATAAAACCAGATTTAATTTTAATTCAAAACACTCCTGGATTTGGCACAAAAATTTGGAACTTATCAAAAAAATATAGAGTTGTGCAAACTTTAAGAGATTATAAGCTAATTGAGCCTACGAATAAAAAAATATTTAATAAAATTCTTGGTCCAGTTAATCAACATCGTTCAAATAAAGTTAAAG
>JAITWV010000399.1 GCA_031285105.1 Streptococcaceae bacterium
CCAAAACTTTTCTAAACTTTGGGCTAATTGTTGCGTCGAATAGATTACTTCATGAGGAAACCAATGAGCTGGAAATAATTGTTGGACATCAACTCTTGCAAAACGCTCATCTAACAACAAAACCACGCCCTTATCTTCATTCGTTCGAATCACACGCCCGGCTGCTTGAATCACTTTATTCATACCAGGAATTTGATAGGCGAACAAAAAACCTTTACCGTTGGTTTCATCATAATAATTTTTTAATAACTCGACTTCTTCATTAATCTGCGGCAAACCAATCGAAACAATCGCTACACCAATCAAGGATGTCCCTTTTAAGTCAATCCCTTCTGAAAAAATCCCACCTAAAACACAAAAACCAATGGTGGTTCCTTGATTTTCATTGGTAAAATGTGCCAAAAATTCCTCACGTGCGACTTCATCCATCTTATTTTCTTGCACATGAATACTCACATTATCTACTAAACCGTCAAATTCAACCAGAACATCATCTAAATATTTGTAACTAGGAAAAAAGAACAAGTAATTTCCTGGTTTGGTTTCAATAAGTGTTTTCAATTTCTCCACAATCTTAGGAATACTTTTTTCTCGATTGCGATAAACGGTTGAAATCGAGCTATCTATAACGATTTTTTGATTCTTCTGTTCAAATGGCGACGGGGTTTGATACTGATAATCTTCTAAAGTGCCACCTAACATTTCTTGATAATAACCTAAAGGAGTGAAACTAGCTGAAAACAACACCGAACCCATCCCTTTAGCCAAAATCGTTTCTAAAATAAAGCGTGGATCTAAACATTTTTGCGTCAAAATTAACTCATTATTACTCTTTTGAGCGGTTAAAACAAAATGATCATCAAAATACTCACTAATCTTCAAATACGCATTAAATTCAAAAAAAATGAGCAAAATTTCATCAAATCGTTCATGTTCTTGATTTTGTGGCAACCACTCCTTCATTAATTGAATAAACGTATACATTGGTTGCAAAATGGAGTCGGTTTGTGCGGATTGTGCATGAAAATCTATTTTTTGATTTTTTAAATACGCATCGATTGTCGTGAACACCTCACGAATTTTGGTGAGCTGTTTGGCAATCTTTTTTTCTTTTTTCAACTGCTTTTGTAAAAATTTGAGATTACTTAATGAAATTTCTTTCGTGTACATACTACGCGTGCGATCAATTAAATTATGAGCTTCGTCGATTAAAAAAACGGATTTTGTTTTATCACTTGCAAAAAAACGCTCCAATGCAACTCGTGGATCAAATAAATAATTATAATCACCAATAATCACATCACTCCAAAGACTTGCTTCTAATGAAAGTTCAAATGGACACACTTGATGTTTTTGACCGTAATTTTCAATGACTTGTCGATTCAATAAGTTCTTATTTTCTAATAAATCAAGCAATGCCCCATTTTTGCGCTCATAATATCCATTGGCAAATGGACAATATTCGGGAATACATTTGGTTTCTTCCATAAAACAAATTTTGTCTTTCGCTGTTAAGGTGACCGATTTCATCTGCAAACCCGTTTCTCCCATCATTTCCATACTATCTTGGGCCACCGTTCGCGTGATGGTTTTAGCGGTTAAATAAAAAATGCGTTCATAAGCTTCTTCTTCATTCAATTCGCCTAATAATTTTATTGCTGGAAACAAAGTCGATAACGTTTTCCCTGTTCCAGTTGGTGCTTCAATATATAACTTTTTTTGCTCTTTTAAAGAAGAAAATACCGCTTTAGATAGTTCTCTTTGTCCTTTCCTAAAAGAGTCAAAAGGAAATTTCAACGCTTGGATGGACTGATTACGTGTTTGTTGCCAATTTGCTTGAAAGACGAGCCATTTTTCATATTCTTCTATTATATATAGATAAAAGCAAGACAATTCATCCAAAGTGAAATGTTGCTGTGATTGGGTAAGTTCATTCGTCGTCGTTTGAAAATAAGTCAACTGCAAATCAATTTCTTTCATTTCTTCTTGGACTAAATAAAAATAGCCATACAATTTCACTTGCGACCAATAAAGTTCTAGCTTATTTTCATTAATTTCTTCAAAAGGTGTTTCACTCGTTTTAATTTCATCAATCATTGGATACTCCAGTGAAGTAATTAATCCGTCAGCACGTCCTTCAATTTGCAAAGGTCCGACTTTTGATTGATAAATAAAGCGAAAAACGACCTCGCTTTGATAATCGTCTTTGTATTGATCTTTGAGTTTTTTTTGTAAAACACGATGAATACGACTTCCTTCTTGTGCAGTGTGCGTGCTTGATGAAGTATCTTTGGTATTAATTGACCCTTTTTTAAGGATAAATTCAACTAAATCACGAACGGATATTTTTTTCATGAGAACCTCTTTTGTGATAGATTGGATTCATTGTAGCATATTTCAAATAGATAAGTAGATTATTTTGAGATGATGTGTTTATATGTAAAATAAATTTGCTTGATTATGTGACCACACTGATTAAATAACAAATATAAATGATTGAAATTAAAATATCAACCAATTTTTACAACGTTCATATCTAATCATTTATTCATCTAATACCAATAAAAGAGGAAATTTGCCCATTTTATTGTCAAAAATCACTATAATTTTCACTTTTCTAAAATATTGTAACAAAAATTCTAAATATTGTAACAAACTGACCCTAATTTTGTTACAATATCGACTGTATTTTGTTACAAATTAAACGCTATTTTGTAACAAAAATTGCCCAACTTTATGAGAATTGGAATTAAGCATAAACACAAAAATAATATGTATAAAATAACAAAAATATTTGGCTCATTTGGCTAATAATGTTGGTTGAGATTAATATTTATGAAAGCAATAACTTTAGTACAGCGTAATTGATTTGGAGTTTGTGAAATAAGTGGGACGTTAAGGCTTTCTTCATTTACGAGTTTTCGTATATGGGCTGCGGTCTGGTGTTCGAGGGGGTGCTGGCTGCTGTTGCGAGACGGAAGCAGCTTTTTTGAAAAGAAGGGCACTTTTCAAAAAATCTCATTCCTTAATCGGCTAGGGGTTTTCTAAGCAATAAATTGCTAAGAAAAGCCCACGCTACGCCGATTCCTCTAGTGCCACTGCTGCCACCCCCCCTCGAACACCAGCCCTCCGTCCATATACGAAAATTCGCAGTGTTGCAATTCACAAGCTTTCGCTTTTCAAGTATCAATTTAACTTACGCTGTACTAAAGAAAAAGCCTTAGAAATTCATCTAAGACTTCAGCAATTTAATGAAAAATATGAGCCTGAGCTACTTTTTGCGAAACTTTTTTCATGTGTTCTTGCATACGTGGAGCAAAAATCACCCCAACAATCGTTACCACAAGGAAAACACTTGCCAAAACAATCATTGGTAAATAAGCACTCGCCCACAAAACACCACCAGTGGACTCTCTTAATAAATTCACCGCATAGGTAAACGGCAAGAAAGGATGAATAGCTTGGAAGAATTTGCCAGATAAAACAATTGGGAAATTCCCACCACCACCGGAAATGGAAAGAACCAAGATGATAATTGCTAGTCCCTTTCCTAAATTATCAAACATCCCAACTAGGAAATAAACAATCCCCATAAAACTTAAAGAGATTAATAAAGCAAAAACTACTTCTAGAACTGGATTTGCAACATAAGCACCTAATAAGAAAATATTTCCTAAAACCGCTATTAATGCCTGTAATAAGCCTACGATCAAGAAAGTCAACATGCGTGTTATATACATTTCGCGTTTGGTATACTTTTTCTTTTCTTCTTTTTCTAAATAGAATTTGGTCGTTGCAATGCTTGAAAATAAAACTGCGCCGACCCAAAGTGCTAAAGCTGTATAAAATGGGGTGCTTGCTGAACCATAGTTAGGTATTGGATAATAATTCGTCGTTTTCAAATTCACTGGATTAGATAAAAACTGACTTTCATTATTGGCATCAAGTTTCATTAATTTAATGATTTCATCTAAAGAAGTTGTTTCTTCTCCTTTATGAATCGCATTAGCTGCTTGATGAATGCCATCTTGAATACTTGGCCAATAATTAGTAATCAAATCACTTGCCGTATGCACGCTTGCAGTAATCTCTGGCATTTTTTGATTTGCTAGTGCTAATGAATTGGTTAATTCAACTTGTAAAGAAGGCCAGTCATTGGTAATGAAATTCGCTGCTGTTGCTAGTTTTCTGGTTGCTATTGGTAGTTCATTTTGATACAAACTTGCACCTGTATTAATACCGTTTGTAATTTCTGATAAATGACCATTCAACAACGCATTGGCATCTGATATTTCTTTGGCAATTTGAGGCATTTGTTTTTGGTATTTTTTCAAAAGATCAATTGAAGTGCTTAAAGTCGTTTTGGCATCTTCTAATAACGTTTTTAAATCCATTGCTTGAGCCTTTTGTAGCATATCGCTTGCATAATTTAAATCATTTTCTGCTCTGGTTAACATTGCATCTATATTGGCTAAATTTTCTTTATTTGCTAAATAATTTACCCCATCAACTAAAGTGTTGGCAACAGTGGCAATTTCTTTGGCTTTGTTAATAAATTCTTGCTCAGTCATAGAGCCTACGTTCGCAATAAATTGATTGTTCATTGATTGCAAAGTGCTTACTTGTGTTTGAATAGAGTTAATTGTCGCAATAAGTTGTTGTAAATTGTCTGATGGAGCGGTGTTGTTTAAATCAGTCAATAATTGTTTCATTGTTGCTAAAATTGTATTTAACTGTTCTAGTTGATTATTTATCCCTTGCAACGATTGCGCAACTTGTTCTTTGGTAATCGTTCCATTTTCAACTTGTACTAATATAGACTGAATTCCACCATTTAACGCTTGCGCAATATTTTGAATTAATTGTAGATCAGTTAAAATAGCTGGATTCAACCATTCATGAATTTTAGAAACACCCGTTTGAACAATTGGTAGCACACTTGAGCCATCTTGCATCACTTGTTCAATTTTCGGTAATTCATTTAAACCTGTATTCACAATCGTTAAAGCGTTC
>JAITWV010000359.1 GCA_031285105.1 Streptococcaceae bacterium
CCCGCCACAGCAGCCGCACCGTCGAGCCAGTCCGCAGCCCATATACGAAAACTCGTAAGTAAAGAACGCCCTTGCGTCCTAGTATTTCACAAACTCCAATTAACTTACGATGTACTAAATCGAAAATAATATTCAATTAATACAACAAGTAACAGCTCGAAATCTTTTCAAAAAAGCTCTCGTTCTTTTTGAAAAAGATTTCGAGCTTTACTTCAACTCCTCACGTTCTTTCACTCCATTTTTCATAAGCAAAAAAGACTGAAAATACCTTCCAGCCTTCTATTTGTTATTATGTCTTTATCTAACCTGTTCTTCTAGACAAAAACCAAATGGCGATAATCAACCAACTCAACATTACGAGAAAAAATTGCGCCATCACTTAACAAAGTAATAAAAACATTATTTTCAATACGGATTTTCAATTCTTCATCTAGATAAAACTTTCCATAATTCTTCATATAAACAGTTCCAAGATTTGAATCAATACGCTCATCAAATATATCAGGTACAACACCTTTATCAACTACAATCAAACGATAACGAGAAATTCCTGAACAACTCATCGCCATCTTGCTTTTTCCATCAGTTAATTCATGATCAATATCTAAAACAAAATCAACTTCTCCATATTGCCCTAACTTATCTTGCATTGCTTGATCAAATGTGATTTTCATGATGATCGTCTCCATTCCTTTTATTGCCCCTATTTTAACTTGATATATCTAACATTACCAATAAGTTGCTCAAAGGGATGAAAAGGCTGATGGAATGAGGTTCAATAAGTCATTTAATGAAGCTGTGTAACTTTGTCCGTAAATTTTTTTATATAAATCACCCGTTTTGCCATGAAGGTAGACGGCTGTCGCAATTGTTTCAAAGATAGGCGCATTTTTTTGTGCCAGTAAACCAAGTAACATGCCCATTAACATATCCCCTGTACCACCTTTGGCTAACACTTCATTGCCGGTGTCATTAACAAGTTGATTGCCAAGTGGATCGGTAATGATGGTTTTGGCACCTTTTAAAATGAGATAGACCTTATATTTCATCGCAAAGTCACGAGCAATTTCTAGACGATTTTGCGTTACGATTTCAACCTCAACACCCAGCAATCGTGCCATTTCCATCTCGTGTGGGGTCAAAACAACTGTTTGTGATTGGCGTTTTTCTAGCCACTGTAGTGTTTTTGATAAATGATAAAGTCCGTCTGCATCAATGATGATTGGTTTTTTGATTGGTATAAAAGCTGAAAGATAATCATGAGCGCCTCTTCCTAAACCAGGTCCTATCACAATAACATCTGGAATTGTGAGGTCTATATTTTCAATACTAGCAATTTGGCCATCTTTTCCAGTTGGTGTAATTTGATACGTGGCTTCTAAGAGGTGACTTGCTATAATCTTTTGGACTTCATTTGTTGTGGCAACTTGCAATAAACCAAGTCCTGAACGAACGGCAGCACCACTAGCAATACAAGCAGCACCAGGCATGTTATTGGAACCTGCAATCAATAAACCTTTCCCAAAATCTCCTTTATGTGAGTTTGGTGGACGTTTTGGAAAATTAATTTTGTTGTTTATATATAATGTAATTTCAGGATAAGGAATCTGAATATCGACTATTTTAATCTGTCCATAATTCAAGCGACTTGGTGTTAAACCTGCGGATAACTTCAAATATTGAATAACAAACGTATAATCAGCCTTTATTGCCTGAGTAAAATAAGCCAAATCACCAGATAAACCACTAGGAATATCTACTGAGATTTTAAGTGCTTTTGAAGTATTGAACTTAGCAAAAATTTTTTGATGATGAACACTCGCCTGACCATAAAAACCAATACCAAAAATACAATCAACTAGCACATCAAAATCAAAATGAACATTTTCATGATAAGTCACGATTGATTGCGGAAAATCTAGTTTGAATTTGCGTAATTTTTCAATCGTCAAAGGTGATTTCGGTTCATCAACTAGACATAATAAAGCTTTATAACCATGTTTTAACAAGTGATGCGCAATAACCACACCATCTCCTCCATTATTTCCGTTCCCAGTTAAAACAAGAATGGTTGCGTCTTTTTTAATAAGTGCAACGATTCCTTCAAAAACTTTACGACCTGCATTTTCCATTAAGATAACGGGCTCAATACCTGATTGCTTTTCCATTTGATACATTTGTTTTGTGCTAATATACATGATTTTTCTCCCTTAATGTTTTGTATATAGTTATTATATGCAAAAAATAAGAAAAATGCCGAGTGGAGTAATGTAAAAGCCTTCAAAATTTATCACTTAAGGATAAGTTTTGAAGGCTTTTATAATTAAATTTTTGTCAAAACACTTGAACGTATGCATTTTGAAGTTTATCACAAGATCAATTTTTTAGACTATCATTTACGCACTCGGACCTGTTGATAAAACCCAAACAACACTTCCTTGATATTGCCCAAATGTAAAAGGATCTATGTGATTATGTGAAATCATAAAACCATCCCCGTGACTTCCATTCATAAAATTAGTTAAATCAAAAATACGATCATTTGAAGAGATATTGCTATAAACCAAAACATTTGCTGTTTTTTCACCAATGAAATGAGGAGTTGTTCTTGAGCCAAAAAACAGACCATTAGGCAGCTGATTTAGCGTTTCTTGTTCTTCATCTATCAACGTCAAAGCTTCTCCTAATTGTAAAGAAACACTCCAAGGACTTCTATTACTTCCTTCTCGGTAATCCCAAACAATTAAATCACCTTCAATTAAAGGCTTTTCAAGAAATGTTCCGATAGTGGCTCCTGATATTTTTCTTTCACCAAAATTAATCAAACTTGGCACATAGGCAAGGTGCAAGGAATCTAAAAGAACACTTACGGTAATTTTTGTACTTGTTTTTCGTCCTTCATAACTTGCTTGAACAACAAAGTCTGGATAGGTAAGTTGATTGCCTTGTTTAATGTCAACAATTTGTTCATGGTCTAATTCAATTCTTGCGACATTTTGTGTTTTGACATCAAAGGCTGTTGCTTTACTTTTTTCTAGTGCTATTTGTTCATTAAAATTTTCACGCTCAGAATCTTTAATCGAAAAGTCTTGTGCATATATAACAATCCCGTTTTCATATATCCAATTTTCTTCCAAAATAAACATTTTTACGGTCACTTCAACTGATGTAGCATGTTCACCACTTGCACGAATGACAATTTCTCTAAATGATAAACTTGGTGATGAAATTTCATCTGAAACACGGACAACTTCAAGCCTTGGTGTAATTAAATGATTGATATCTTTTGCTTGTGCTTTAGATAAAGCTAAAATTTGATCGTTTGCTGATAAAACATCAGTGACAATTGGGACATTTGCGGGGTGCTGTGCATTTCTTTTTACTACAAAATTTTGTGCTAAAAGTTCTAATTTCGGCTGTATTCCCTTTACAACCGTATTTTCAACTTCATTTGTTTCAAAAGTCATCCAGTAGGTATTTTGTCCATGAATTTCAAATTCTTCTTTGACTGCTGCTAAAACATTTCCTTTATTGACTAAGCGTGTTCCAATTGGTGCATCAAGATTTACTTGTACATCATAGCGAAATTTAATTGTTTCATTTCCTTGAATTGGATGATTTTGCGCAATAAATTCATAACTTCTATTGAGTGCATTATAATTAATATTAATACCACTTACTTCTTGTCCATTCGGTAAAATAAGTCTTGGAGAATTTTCAATGAGTCTTGTGTGCTCTGGAATCGTTCCTTTAAATGAAAAGATTTGTTCACCACGAAGACCAGTTCCAGTTACTCCTTGATTGGTGGTAAGAATTTCATAGGTTAGACTTGCTCCTTGTTTGACATCTTCTTTATTAAAACTTTCATTAAAATTACCACCAGAATAAACTTCTTTTGCCACTGTTGTATCTGCTATTGTGTTAATTCGTCTAAACGCCATCGCATGAACAGAAGTAAACCCTCCTGTTGCACCAGTGAATCCCCAAAAAACACTTGTCTCATTTCCAGTTAAGGCAAAATGTGTGCGATAATCAGCAATGGTATGACTAGCTGAGACTGGCGCTTGTACAATACCTTGCCAGTTGGTTGGATAAATAGTGTAAGATAATGTCCCTCCTAGATCATCTTGACTTGGTAACCATTGTATTTTTATATCTTTCCAAAACGGTGAATAAAGTAAACTTCCTCGATTTGAATTGGTTGTATAATTTTCAAAAAGCCGAGGTTCTAAATGAAACCTTGCCCCACCAAGAGCTGAACTTGTTCCTGTTGCACCGACAAACCTTTCTGGATACGTAAATGCAATATGTCTTCTAGTTCCCACGCCAGAAGAAGTTGGTGCATCTGTTGCATTACTGGCTGCTGAATTTCGGTAAGTATCAAATTCAATTGCCAAAGAATTACGAATCATATTGCCATTTTGAGTACTTGAACGTGCATCGTAAAGACCTAAATTTTCACCTACTAACCCATGCGCTTGCCTTTGACGGATATCATTGTGCATGACAAAAGCCATACCGTCCCCAAAATCATTTCTATTGCCTGTATTTTGCGCCCAAACTGGATTGGCTGAATGAATATTTGGATCTGCATTATTTGAAGGACCAATATATAATGCTCCCTCAAAATAAAATTCTCTGCTTAAATCCATTTTAAACCTTGAGTAAATCAAGCCACGTTGTGAAGTTTGATTATTCGTAACTAACGCAACCGACGGAAATGCCACATCTACACTCGAATTAGAAATTGGAGGAATATAAAAGTAATCTAACAAGTTTAAATTCGAATTGGGCGGTGGATTGTGGTAATTTCCACTTCCTAAACGTAAATTTACAGCGGCAAAAACAGGAGTATTTCCTTCAACTTCTATTGCCCTCACACGTGAATTTGACAAACAAAATAAAACAACCAAAGCGTTGATAGCAAAAAGAATTTTATGTTTTTTCATCTCTTTGCGCTTCCCTTCTTTGCTTTGACTTTAGATGAAAGAAAAATAATGAACTTGCAGAAATAACCAAACCAACAAAACTAATACCAAAAAAAACTGTCTCACCCAATGAAGGTAAATTCGGGCGTACTTCTGGTTTTGGAGTAATCAATGTAGTTATTTGCACACCTGCTCTTGTTTGTGCTTGAACGAAATTTCTTTCAACTATAAAAAGTGAAACACTTAAATAAAGCAAAGTGAGTACAAGATAAATTTTTTTATTATTTTTCATTTTCTTCATCCTAACAATTTAACAAACTTATGCGTCTGGTGTACCCGTCAACGTCCAAGTTACAACGGCTTCATATGGTGAGTTAAAGTTCACTCCTTGAAGACTTGCTCCTGGAATTTCTAAAGTGATATCACTTGTTTTCCAATAAATAGAAGATTGTTCCTTTGCCAAGCCTGACGTTGATAAAACACTTGTTGCACCTGTACTGGTAATTGTTACTTGATTAGGTGCTGTTAAGTTTGATGGAGTAGCCACAGCAGCTAAACTTGTTCCACCACCAGTAATTCTTGAGGTTGCTAAGTCTTTAATAGAAATTTCAGCACCAGTAAGCACATGTCCTGCATTGGCAAATGTTGACATTCTCACGGATAAACTCCAATTATGCTCTCTTAATCGTCCATCCCAAACCGAAACAAATTGTTTTGCTCCACTAACATGATTAAAAGACTGTTGACCAACAAGGTTTGCCGAGCTGATTTCATTGATATCAAAATCAAATTTGGCTGGTCTTGCAAGAATTCCCAAATCTCCACGTTCAACTGGCACTGTAATATCTGGGTCTGTCACTTCTACAGTTGGATCTTCTGGGTCAACAGGAATAACTGGTGTATCATCACGTTTAAATTGTACTACTCCATCAGTATCTGAAGAGGCGCTACCTGATTGTCCCACCACATTGGCACCTACCACTCCAGCATTCAACAACATCACTGACAAAAGTAAAGCTTGAGCACATTTTTGCTTTTTCATACTACTCTTCCTTTCTATACTTCCTTTTATATGACAAATGACTAAGTAAATCTTGCCATTACGTCCGAAATTAATATTAGCCCTCTCAATAACTGACGTGCTTGAATGAACGAGCTAATTTTCTTGTTCAACAAGGCGTGAGGAGGCGAATACTTTACGTATTTAACGCACGAACAACGAAGGTGAATAAAAAATTAGCCGTTCGCTCAAGTGCGTTCAGTTATTGAGAGGGCTATTAACTACTTGGTCCTTTCGTCATACTCCACAAAATACGTACTGCATAAAAACCTGCTTGTATTGTTTGAATATCTTGCGTTGGGATATGTAGTTCAATTTGATTGGTCTGCCAAGTAAGTGTTGACATCCCTACCCCCCTTGTTTTTATCGCTTCGATTGAAAAACCTTCTTCTACTAATTGTTCTTTTGATTTGGTTTCCCATAAAGTTGAGGTATATTCTTTAGAAACATGTGCTTGATGCGTCAAAAATCGCTTATCTGGCTGAGTGGCATCTTCATTAAATTCATTTCTAGCGATTGCTGATGGAAGAAAAATTGTCGCACCAATTAACTGATTTCCATTGCGATTTGTGGGCCAATCAAGTAATTTTGCTCCAAGTGTCCATGTCGAATTCGTACTATCAAAGCGATTATCAAAGGTTTGAATATGTGAAAAAATATCTGTATAAAAAGAAGGAGAACCAAGAGCCTGAAGAGTTACTTGTGTATCATGCAATTGGGCTTTACCGAAATTCCACATAAATGGTACATGAACAATTCCCGCATGAGGCATAGGTGTATCTTTGTTCCAGTCTTGGTTGTAAGCAGATAAAGAATTTTTTGGATCAACTAAATACCCACGCTCACCAAAAAGTTTTGGGTATTGATTGGTTGCTATTTGTAAAGTTTCTTCATCGCTTTGTTCATTAGAAGGTTTTAAATCAAATTCAATTTGTCCCCAATATTCCACTCCATCTACTTCAACAAATCCAAATAAAGGTGAATTTGATTCCTTATAAACTTCATTTGCTGGAAACGGAAGACGAGGATCCAAAGGATTTCTAGCCATAAATCTTCGACCATCTGGTAGACTTGGTAATCCATGAAAAAATTCAACATTCGTTTGAGTCTGCGCTTGAATGTTTTGAGTTGGCAATAACAAAATTATGAGTGCTAAACTAAGTGGAAACAATCTCTTTTTCATTCCTATCCCCCATACAACTGAAAATAATATCTTGAATTCCATAACAAAATATTAACATCCAATGAATATTAAATGTAAATGTTTCTAATATTTTATTGAAAATGGGACGCATTTTTGCTTTTTTTAAGAAAATGTTATAATATTCTCATTATAGTAGGGTTAAAAATATTAAAATTCTAATAAAGAGTATAGGATGGGGTGCCTTTATGGAAATGAATAATTTATTTTTATCACAACAAGAAAAAGACAAACTAGAAATTGTTATTTTGCTGACAAAACACATTGAAAAGCCAATATCTATTTCACATCTTGCCGATCGCTTATTTTTTTCTTACAAGCAACTTTCTAGAATAATTAAGAAGATTCAAAAGGATTTTTTGGAATTTGGCTACTCTCAAACTTGCTTTAAAATTGAAACAGGCTTTTTAGTAA
>JAITWV010000029.1 GCA_031285105.1 Streptococcaceae bacterium
TTTATTTTTTTTTTTTTTTTTGCCCGGTTTTTTTTAAAAAAAACCCCACCCCCAAACAACATTTATCCACCAACAATTAAACAAACACCACCTAGGCAAATCAGTCGTTTTCCTAAGGCATTTTCGTTTTCGACCACGGTCATTTTTGAAACGGCGATAGGCATTTTTTTCTATACCTTGTTTGAAGAAAAAAAATGTAAGCGCAACATAGCTAGGTATCTATAAATAATCGTTTCCCTTCGGTAAACTTGAAACAAACATCAAGATTACGGAGGGATTTTTTATGTCTACAAAACTTAACGACATGGTGCCGATACAAATAGTTAACCCAGAACCACCTCAAGTAACTCAAAATAAAGAGAAAAATTCTGCGTGCACCATTAAATGTGAAAATTTGGAGCTAACGATTTTTAACGGTATTGATAAGCAGATTTTGTTAACTATCTTGAAAGCGGTGAAACCAACATGATTCTAGATTTAAAACAAGTACCTAATATTTTTGTTATTTGTGGGAAAACAGATTTACGTAAAGGGATTGATGGACTAGCAACATTAGTTACTGAAGAATATGGGATGGATCCTTTTGACCAATCGCTGTTTTTATTTTGTGGAAGTCAACCCAATCGGTTCAAGGCACTTTATTGGGATACAACAGGATTCATTCTACTTTATAAACGATTTGAGAACGGAAAACTCCAATGGCCAAACAATAAAGATGAAATAAAACAGCTTACTTTTGATCAAGTGGATAGATTATTGTCTGGTTTAGCTATTATCGAAAAACGAACTGTAGCACCTGCAAAAGTTGGAAGTTTCTATTAAAGATGAAGGCGTAAACTCCTTGATATATAAGGAGTTTAACGCTTTTTATTTGTGTATAAATGATAAAATAATAGTAAGCAAATGAATGGAGGTGTGCCTTGTGAATGAACTTGAAATGAGATTAATGAATCAAATCGATGATTTGATGGTTGAACTAAAGCGTGCAAATCAAACAATTGAACTTCAAGCACAAGAAATTTCTCTTCTTCGTGAGCAGGTGGCTGAAATGAATCGTCGCCTTTTTGGTCGTAAAAAAGAATCTTTTAACGAAACTCCAGGTCAAATGGGTTTATTTGATACGGACCCTTTTACTAAACCAGAGCTCACTGGAGAAGAAAGCCAGGAAGAAACCGTGGTAAAAGAACACCGTCGTTTCAAGCGTAAAGGCTTGAAAAAGGCAAAACTAGATGGTTTACCAACAAATGACATCCACTACCAGCTTGCCAGTAATGAGTGTCAGTGCCAAGATTGTGGTTCAAATTTACATAATATTGGATCAACGATTGTTCGTAAAGAACCACGGTTTATCCCTGCACAAATCATCGTTGATGTTTTTCATCAACACGCTTATGCATGTCGCAATTGTGAACAGACAAAAAATGAAACAAAAATTGTCAAAGCCAATGTGCCCAAGCCATTATTAAACAATAGCTTAGGTACACCATCTATTGTAACGGAGACAATTATTGAAAAATATCAAAAATATGTACCTAACTATCGCCAAGAAAAAATATGGGCAAATTTAAATTTCCCTATTAACAGAAAGGAAATTTCCAACTGGCATATCAAGGTTGTAGACTATGTTTTTAAACGTATTTATAGCTTACTTCATCAAGAATTATTAACTCAAGAAGTAGCACATGCGGACGAAACTTCTTTTCGGGTTCTTGATAGCGAAAAAGTTAAAGATACCATTTGGCTATTCTTATCAGGTGCAAGCGAAGATAGGCAGGTTATTTTATATGAGCACGCATCTACAAGAGGTGGAGTAATTCCTCAACAGTTCCTAGCGGAGTATAAGGGATACCTTATGACTGATGGTTACAAGGTTTACCAATCACTTTCTGATATTACTAACGTTGCTTGTTTAGCGCATATTCGGAGAAAATTTTTTGAGGCAGCACCAATCAAAAATTCCAAGAAAAGTTTCGGAAAATTTGGCGCAGAGTTGTGTTCAGAAATATTCAAGAAGGATCATGAATTTGATGACTTACCATATGAAATCAGAAAAGAAAAACGAGAGAAAGAACTTAGGCCGTTAATTGATGAATTTTATGAATGGATGGCATCCATTTCATATTTACCAAAATCAAAACTTGGTCTAGCAATTGAGTATGCTTTTGTACAGAAACCATTCCTTTATAATATTTTTGAAGATGGTCGCTTAGAGCTATCAAATAATCGAGCCGAGCGAGCTGTAAAACAAATCGTTATGGGAAGAAAAAATTGGCTATTTTCAAAGAGCACTAAGGGTGCGAAAGCAACTGGGATTATTATGTCAATCGTTCAAACTGCAATCCATAATGGGGTAGATGTCCGGAAATATCTTAATTTTCTCCTGACGTCGATACCTCAATTACCAACTTTGACGGATAAGCTTCTTAGGGAGTCTTATTTGCCATGGAGTCCTCTTGTTCAGCAAACATGTAAATAAATGTGTGGAAATAGCTTTCGAGGAAAAAAACCTCGAAGGCTATTTCGTTATCAAGACACCTTACTATTGGACGCTTACAATGAAATGAACAAAATCATTGGAGGAAGAAAAATGTTTGCAGACTATCACGTACATAGCGATTATAGCGATGATTCTTGGTATTTAATAGAAGATGTCGTAAAAGATGCAATGAAACTAGGTTTAGA
>JAITWV010000367.1 GCA_031285105.1 Streptococcaceae bacterium
AATAAAGCAAGACCTGCAAACATCAACGCACTTGCTAAAAAGGCTTGAGTGATTGTGCCGATATCATAAAAAGCTAATGTAAATGAAATTGTAAAGCCATTAAATGCAGAAAATACTAAAAACCCTGGAAGTGCCATTGGTGAATTTTTCATAGTCAATCCGCTTAAAGCCATCACCAAAATCATTTGAATAATCCAAACAGCTAAGATTGCTCCTGTACCAAATATGCGTAAGTTTTGTGGGAAAAAGGCAAGTGTGATAAATGAAACTGCCGCACTTAAACCAACTCCCATCGCCATTACTGCATATATACGTGCAAAGAATTTTTCTAATGTCATTGTTTGCGTCATATTTTGCATCTTTTTCTACCCCATTTCCTAAATTTGTACCTTTATTATACTGCAATTTTCTAAGTTTTTAAACAATTGAGATTAAAATCAGTCTGAGGTCCTAGACTAAAACGTGTTCTTGGATGTAGTATGCCACCCCATCTTCGTCATTTGATAAAGTCTGCCCACTTGCTTTTTGTTTTAATTTATCAATCGCATTAGCAACGACCACTTTATTTGTTAATAACTCAAAAGCCTCCACGTCATTTTCATCATCGCCAAAAAACAAAATTTCATCAATTGAAATACCAAAAACTTCCGCCAAATGTTCAATTGCATGGGCTTTAGAAACATCTCGGTGTAACACGCGTGTGATAAAGGTTCCTTCAATCGTATGGGCGTACATATATTCAGGCAAAATCGATTGCAATTTTTCAAAGTTTTCCTGATTACCAACATCCATCATAATGCGGTCAATCATCCCATCTGGTAAATCAGAAAAATCTGAGAAGGTAAACTCCATCGTCTGATCAAAAATCGCGTGAATATCAAAGTTTGCATACCATTCTTCGTTTAAGTTAATCGAAATCGTCTGCTTAGGAAAATGTTTCAAAATCGTTGGTAAAAATTCATTCAGCAATTTTGTCGTCAAACCCTTACGATAAATAATTTTTCCATCTTTATAAATCTTGCTGCCATTGGTCGTAATAATCGCATCAAAGTTGGCAATTTGTGTCACGTTCATTTTATCTAATGTCTTTAAATCTCTAGCTGTAGCCGGCACAAAAGCAATTCCTAATTTTTGACATTCCTTGATTGTTTGCTTGGTCTTATCAGAGACACTCTTATCTGTTTTTAGCAACGTTCCATCTAAGTCAGTTGCAATTAGTCGAATATTCATTTTTAAATCACTCCTATTTTCTATTCATACAATAATCTTACCATTCATATTTGACGATAGCTAGGCGATAATTTGTTATACTGAGGGTAATAAATAAAAGGGGGATTAAAAATATGATGGAAATTCCAAAAATTACAAAAGTAGGATTGATGGCGGATTTAAATTTATGTATAATTTTTGATAATAATGAAGAAAAGTATTTTCGATTGACCGAAACTAGAATGTGGCCAAACTGTTTGATTGAGGTAACAGATACGACAATTACTATTAATGAAACAACATTTGCTCACAGTTTTGTTTATACAAGAAGCGAAGAATATTTGAATCCTTTCTTGGTTAAGCGTCCTTTTTTAATTGCCGCATTTGATGAAAATGGTTCAATTGATCCAATGTACTTTTTTGAAGAAGTAGAGGTTTATGAATAGATGAAAGAAATTAATTCAAGACAAAATCAGTTCGTCAAAGAGTTAAAAAAATTACACACACATAAAGGGCGAAAACAAACACAAGAATATATGGTTGAAGGATTTCATCTGATTGAAGAAGCCAAAAAAGCGGATGTTTCATTTCAGTCGGTCATTTTTACCAAAAAAGCACAAACAAATTGGTCTGATTTTCTAACAAATATACCTGATGAGCAAAAAATTCTTGTTTCTGATGAAGTAATGGAAGCAATCAGTACCTTACCTAGCCCTCAAGGAATACTAGCCGTTGTCAAAAACGAAAAGAAAACTTTGCCAAATTACTACAGTGGCAAATGGTTATTATTAGATAATGTGCAAGATCCTGGTAACGTTGGAACAATGATTCGTTCAGCTGACGCCGCTGGTTTTACTGGTGTGATTATTGGTGAAGGGACGGCGGATATTTATAGCCCTAAAGTTTTGCGCTCCATGCAAGGTTCTAATTTTCATATTCCTATTTACCAAGCAGATTTACAAGTGGTAATTGAAGAAATGTCGCATGGAACAATTACTGTTTATGGCACACAATTAAATGAAGAGGCCCAAAATTTACGCGATGTACCAAAAAATGACAATGTCGCTATTATTATGGGCAATGAAGGAGTTGGAGTGAATCCTAAACTTTTGAGCTTAACTGACAAAGATATTTACATTGAAATGCGTGGTCAAGTAGAGTCTTTAAACGTTTCAGTTGCTGCTGGTATTATTATGTTTCATTTTTCTTAAAAATTCTTAATTTATCATTAAACCACTACCACAAATAATGACATTCCAAAAAAATGGTAGTATACTTCCTCTTGCAAGCGAAAAAAGAGGAAAGAGTATGGTGAACCATGACAAACTGGAAAAATGATCAAGAGTACATGAGTTATGTTGAGGATTTAATGGAAACTCCAGAGGTAAAATTACTTGGTGAATTCGTTCAACACTACCATTCAACTCGCCTACAACATTCAATTGATGTGAGTTATCTAAGTTACAAATTAGCTAAAAAAATCAAAGGTGACGCAAAAGCAACTGCACGTGCTGGTTTATTACATGATTTATTTTATTATGACTGGCGTGATACGAAATTTGCTTCAGGTTCACATGCTTATATGCACCCACGTGTTGCAGTAGACAATGCTTTAAAAATTACTGAGTTAAATAAAGTCGAACGTGATATTATCTTAAAACATATGTGGGGGGCAACATTAGCTTTTCCTAAATACCGTGAAAGCTATGTTGTGACTTTGGTGGATAAATATTGCGCTATAAAAGAAGGTTTATTCCCTTCATTGAAAAAATTGAGCGCTAAATTTACTTTTAATCGCAAAACTACTACTGTTGAAGAAACAACAATTTAACTTAACTATTAAAAATCATCTTAGTTTCTAGGATGGTTTTTATTTGTGTTTTTTATAGTTAACGCTTACAATGCACTTGAGGTTAGTATTATCAAAAAGGGGGTGGGCTTTGATGTTGCCACATGAGCATTTTGGGAGCGTTTATCAGCAACATCACACACAGCTAACACACGAAGCACAAGTCCTTGATGAGTGTTCAAACATAGCTTATATCAGGGTTTGTCGAAAGTATGGGTATATGTCTGATGACCAAAAGAAGTTATTTGTTATCGGCATGACTACTGAATTAATTGCACAAAGGGAGATTTCACTACCACAAGAACAAGTGAAAAATTGTGTGGAAGAGCTGTTTGGTTAATGATGAAAATGATGAATTACTACCATATTCCTTAAACATTTCTTAAACATTTGGTATAATACAAATGTTCAAGAAATGTTTTTTGATGCATTAAACGAGGTGAGTATTGTGGGAAGTTTATTTGTCTTTTTCTTTGGCATATTAGGTGGGCTTTGTCGATTTGCATTGGGGGATTTTTTACCAGCAATCAACGGTTTTCCCATTTCGACCTTGCTAGTCAATTTACTAGGATGCTTTTTGATGATGTTTTTAACTGGCAGTAAATTTGGACAAACAAGCCCACGCAGAAATTTAGTCTTAGGAATGAGTACAGGTTTTATTGGTTCTTTTACGACTTTTTCAACCTTTGTTCTAGATTTTTCTAAACTTTTGATGTTAGGAAATCTTTGGATGATGTTTTTTTATATCTTTTTAAGTTTAATCGGTGGGTTAATTTTTGGCTATTTTGGTCTTTGGTTATCAAATAGACTAAGGCAGGTGAATGTTGATGTTGACTAGTATTGAAATGGTAGCACTTATTGGTATTGGTGCTGGATGTGGGGCAGTCGTTCGTTATTTAGTATCGAAAAATTTGTCTCGTTTTGTTTATTGGGAATTTCCAATTGGTACGTTTTTTGTCAATATCCTTGGTTCTTTGTTCCTTGGTTTTTTATTTGCTCAAGGAAAAGATAGCAGTACATTTATGATTTTAGGTACAGGATTTTGTGGTGGTTTGACTACTTTTTCAACATTAAACACCGAACTTTTATTGTTACTTGAAACAAAGAAATACAAATTATTTTTTAAATATTTAGGCTCTACTTATTTTCTTGGTATGATTTCTTGTTTGATGGGTATTGTTATTGGCATGATTGTGTAATAAAAAGAGGTTGACCATTTAGTAAATAAGGTCAACCTCTTAGTTGTCTATAGTAAGTA
>JAITWV010000189.1 GCA_031285105.1 Streptococcaceae bacterium
AAGAACAGCTACGTACACTACAAAAAGAAAATGAGAAATTAGCGACTCGTTTAGCCAATCAAGAAGCGGCGTCAGTTTTTGAAAATGTACAAACAGTAGGTGAAATTTCTTATCTAGCCTCTCAAGTAACGGTTCAAGACATGAATCAACTCCGTGGTTTACAAGATCAATGGAAACAAAAAGAATTATCAGATGTTTTAGTCCTAGCAACTGCCAACGAAGGCAAAGTTAGCTTAATTGTCGCAATGAACAAAAAAGCAAATGAACATGGATTAAAAGCAGGTGACTTAATCAAACATATCGCTCCATTTGTTGGCGGCGGTGGCGGTGGACGTCCAGATATGGCACAAGCTGGAGGGAAAAACCCTGCTGGAATTACTAAAGCATTAGAAGAAGTGACAACTTGGTTAGAGTCTAAATAATTAATGAAAATTAACAAAAGGACACGTTTTATTTTCGTGTCCTTTTGTTAATTGTTTGAAAACACTATTGAAAACAGTTTTTTCATAAATAAACGAAATTTACCATTTACATATAAAAAAATAACACTTATAATACTTATCACAAAGCATTCACTATGTTATTATTGATAAGTAAAGAACGCCTTTTACATAATGAAAAAATTTAGGATGAAAATGAGGTTATTCTCATATTATCCAAGTAAAAATGAGGTGAGAGATTGAATCAACAAGAGATTACTTTCAACCTAGAAGAAACAAAAGCAGTAGGCGACTTTTTAAATGGGGAAAACTTTGCTAGTTGGAAATTCTTTGCACATCAAAAAGAAGTTCGTAATGGAAAAGTTGGCTATACCTTCCGAGTTTGGGCACCGAATGCTTTAGAAGTCTTTTTAGTTGGTGATTTTACCTATTGGTGGGAAGAACAAATCCCCATGCAAAAAGACGAGGCAAGCGGTATTTGGAGTTGTTTTACGACATTACCAAAACTTGGGCAAATGTATAAATTCAAAATTAGACAAGCAAATGGTAATGAAGCAATGCGCATTGACCCTTATGCTTATAATTTTGAAAAAAGACCAGGAGCCGCTTCGATTATTACTGATTTTCCACAAAAAAATTGGCAAGACGATGCATGGATGGAAAGAAGAAAAAACGATAAAAACCTGAAGCAACCACATAATATCTATTTTCTTCATGCAACAAGTTGGAAAACGCATGCTGATGGTCGTTTGTTTACCTTTAAAGACTTAAAAGACGAATTACTTCCTTATTTAAAACAAATGCACTTTAATGCCATTTTATTTATGCCTTTAATGAATCATATCAATGCAAGCTCTTTAGGGTATCATGTTACAGGTTTTTATGCTTTGTGCCCAGATTTTGGTTCGATAAGCGATTTTCAGGACTTTGTAGAGGCAGCGCATTTAGAAGGAATTGCTGTTTATATGGATTTTCCGATTGGTCAATTTTCTAAAAATCCAGATGGTTTAACACTTTTTGATGGGACACCTAGTTATGAATATACGGATCGTAATCGTGCCAGGAATTTAAAACATTCGACGAAAAATTTTGATTTGGGCAAAAAACAAGTACAAAGTTATTTGATTTCAAGTGCTTTTTATTGGCTGGAAACATTTCATTTAGATGGTTTTCGCATTAATTCACTAGCTAGTATGATTTATCGCAATTTAGATGGCGGACCTTGGACACCCAATGCTCAAGGAGAAAATGAAAATATAGAAGGAATTGCCTTTTTAAAAAAATTGACGCAAGTTCTTCATGAACATTTTCCGACTACCGAATTGATTGCTCAAGAACATACAGGTGAGCAAAAAATTACGAACGCTGGATTTCCTGGTTTAGGCTTTGACTATAAATGGCGCAATGATTGGATGCAAGCGGTGAAAAACTTTTATGGCATGGACCCAATTTATCGCAAGTACCATTATGATCAAACACTTCTTGCAGCTAGAGATTTTCGCTTACAAGAATACTCCATTCAGCCTTTAGTTGAAGAGTATAAGAGCGAAGAAAAGAAAAGTGTGTTGTCGCAAATTTTTGGTGAGGATATCGAAATGAAACTTGCTCAATTAAAAAATTTGCTTTTATTTCAAAAAACATTCCCAGGAGCTGTTGCAGTACAAATGGGCATAAATCTTGGACAAATTGAACCATTTGAAATTGGCAAACCACTTAATTGGGAACTATTGGAAAATGAAAATTTTAGAAGGTTCCACTATTTCAATCAAAGGCTCAACGAATTATATATTCAAACTCCTGCTTTTTATGAAAGTGATTTTGAAGGAAGTGGGTTTGAGTTAGTCGATGGAACGAGTAAGAATGAAACGATTTTTGCCTATAAACGTCAAGCAGATAATGGGGAGGCTTATTATGTTATTTTAAATATGACCCCTGTTGAGTATCCTAATTATTATTTACCTGTTAGTGAATTAGGGATTTATGATGAAATTTTTAATACACAAACAATTGAATTTGGTGGAAAAAGCAAAATCGTGAATTTGAATTTACACACGCAAAAATGGACGGACAATGAGGAATTTCCTCAGTTTATCAAAGTAGACGTTCCAGGTTTTGCGGCTATTATTATCAAACCAAAACAATAAAATCTATTAAGTTTATACTTAGTAAATATAATTTGATTTTCGAAAGGAGGGACAAGAGAAGGAATTTATTTCTTTCTTGAGTTTAATATGAAAACAGAAATGCTAGCCATGATCCTAGCAGGCGGACAAGGTACACGTCTAGGAAAATTAACCACATCACTTGCCAAACCAGCCGTTCAATTTGGGGGCAGATACCGTATTATTGACTTTGCACTTTCAAACTGTGCCAATTCAGGTATTCGTAATGTAGGTGTTATCACGCAGTATCAACCATTAGCTTTAAATTCACACATCGGAAACGGTGCAAGTTGGGGCTTAGACGGGATTGAAAGTGGTGTGTCAATTCTTCAACCTTATTCAGCAACTGAAGGCAACAAGTGGTTCCAAGGTACAGCCCATGCCATTCATCAAAATATTGATTACATTGACTCAGTAAACCCAGAATATGTCTTGATTTTATCAGGAGATCATATTTACCAAATGGATTATGAGGATATGTTACAAAGTCATAAAGACAATAATGCTTCATTAACGATTGCAGTAAAACCTGTACCAATGCATGAAGCTAGCCGTTTTGGAATTATGAATACGGATGAAACAGGTCGTATCGTAGAATTTGAAGAAAAACCAGAAAATCCAAAATCAAACAATGCTTCAATGGGTATTTACATCTTTAACTGGTCATCTTTACGTGAATTGTTAATGGAAGCCGACACTAAAGGCATTGATATGAGTGACTTTGGACATAATGTCATTCCTGAGTTTTTAGATAAAGGTGAAAGTATCTTTTCATACAAATTTGAAGGTTACTGGAAAGATGTTGGTACGATTGACTCATTATGGGAAGCAAGTATGGAAATGATTGATCCAAATAATGAATTAGATATTCGTAACCCAGCTTGGAAAACATACTCACGCAACTTAATTTCACCACCAAACTTTATTACCAAAGAAGCGTCAATTAAAGACTCATTGGTAATGGATGGTTGTTATATCGAAGGTGATGTGAAACATTCCATTCTTTCAACCAATGTTCAAGTAAACAGTGGTTCTGTTATTGAAGATAGTTTTATTATGACCGATGTAAAAATTGGGAAAAATGTAACGATTAAACGCGCGATTATTGGTGAAGGTGCAATTATCGGAGACAACGTAGTCATTGATGGAACGGATGAAATCCAAGTTGTCGGTTATTCTGAAATGATTGGAGAAGACAAATAATGAAAAACAATAGAATTGGCGCAATTATCGGAAATATCCACCAATTTAGTGATTTAGGTGATTTAGTTGCAGGTCGTCCATTAGCAACATTACCATTTGCTGGAAAATATCGTTTGATTGATTTTCAATTATCTGCCGTAGCCAATGCAGGAATCATGGATATTTACTCAATTTATCATACAAACCAAATTCAGTCTGTCTTTGATCACATTGGTTCAGGACGTGAGTGGGGGATGGATAGTTTATTACACCACTACTTTTTAAGTGTTTATGAAGAAGATGATAATGGGATTGTCGCTAAAGACTATATTCCTAAGTTAATCAATTTCTTAAAACGCTCAAAAACGGCACAAACTGTTTATATTTCAAGTAATATGGTTGCAAATATTGACTTAAATGCGGTGATTCAACACCATCGCCGTCAAGGAAATAAAATGACGGTTGGTTATAAAACATTTGCTAGTGAAAAAATGTCTACAACCAATACTGTGTTAGAAATTGATGGAAATGCTTTGGTAACAGGCAGTCATGCGTTTGATTTAGCCAGTGCGTCTAATGTAGAGAATATGAGTTTAGGTTTATTCGTTGTCGAAACAAACTGGATTATTCGCGAGTTAGAAAAAGCAATTGAAAACGAAGAAAATATCGTTTCAGCACAAGCTTGGTTGAATGAACAAATCGGCAAAGTAGAAACATCAGCTTATGAATATCAAGGATTTGTTTCAAACATTCATGATGTGAAATCTTACTATGATGCGAATATGGATATTTTAGATCGTTCAACATTTACGACCCTATTTTTCTCACGTAATAAAGTTTATACCAAAGTGAAAAACGAAGCACCAACGTATTATGCTGACAAATCTGAGGTTCGTAATTCACAATTTGCTTCAGGTTGTGTGATTCGTGGAACAGTAGAAGACTCAATTGTTTCTCGTAATGTCTTAATTTCTGAAAACTCAAAAATCAAAGGCTCAATGTTAATGCCTAAAGTTGAAATTGGCGAAGGGGCAAGCGTTGAGTATGCGATTTTAGATAAAAATGTGATTGTCGCAGCTGGTGTAACGATTAAAGGAACAAAAGAAAATCCATTGGTAATCAAAAAAGACTCAGTTATCAAATCAGACATAATTGACTAATTTAATAAAATAGGGGTTCAGTAAGCAAAAAACTGCTGAACCACCTTAATTAAAAATGGGGTTCAGCGGGCAACCTTGAGCTAAATTTCTCAAAGCTGTGCGCCCGCTTCACCACCTTAAAAAGGATGCTTACTTATTATGAAAATTTTATTTGCAGCAAGTGAAGCAGCTCCTTTCTTTAAAACAGGGGGGCTTGGCGATGTGGCTGGGGCTTTACCTAAGGAGTTGCGTAAAAAAGGGGTCGATATTCGTGTTGTTTTACCTCTTTGGAAAAATATGCGTGAAGAATACAAAAACCAATTAGTAGATGAGCTTTCATTTGAAGTTTATGTTGGGTATCGTAAACAATATTGTGGCATCAAGTCATTAATTCTTGATGATATTACTTATTACTTCATTGATAACATGTATTATTTTGACCGCGAAGGTTTATATGGTTATTACGATGATGGCGAAAGATTTGCGTTTTTCCAAATGGCGATTATCGAAATGATGGAAAAAGTTGAATTTATTCCTGATATTATTCATGTCAATGATTATCATACTGGTTTTATTCCATTCTTATTAAAAGAAAAGTATCAGTGGATTACGGCTTTTAAAAATATTCGCACAGTTCTCACAATTCATAACATGCAGTTTCAAGGAATTTATCAAAAACCAATTCTTTGGGAACTATATGGAATCGGTTCTGAGCGTTATGATGATGGAACAGTTGTTTGGGATAACAATTTGAACATCCTAAAAGCAGGAATTTTATATGCAGACCGTGTGAGTACTGTTTCACCAAGTTATGCGCATGAAATCACTACACCTGAATTTGGTGAAGGTTTAGATATGGTTTTGCGTATGGAGTCTAACAAATTATGTGGGATTTTAAACGGCATTGATTATGATATGAACAATCCATTAACCGACAAACTTATTCCATATAATTTTTCTGATGATGATTTAACTGGAAAAGCCAAGGACAAACGTGAACTGCAAAAACATTTTGGCTTGCCATTACGTAAAGATGTCCCTGTGATTGGTATGGTTTCACGTTTAACTTATCAAAAAGGGTCCCATTTAGTATTAAACGAATTGACCTCGATTTTAGA
>JAITWV010000256.1 GCA_031285105.1 Streptococcaceae bacterium
ACTCTCCTTGTGATTGATGATTCTAGCATAACAGAAGGTGGTCTTGTTTAAAAACGGATTAGCTATACTAATTTTTTCATTTTGAAAACTCCTTTTGTTTTTTAGATGACCTTCATCACTGATAGGAGTATAGTTCAAAATTGAGTCGAAATTACTGTGCAAGAAACAAGTAACAGGTTTGATGTAATAAAAGGTAGTTTTGAAATTTAATTTTTTTATTTTAAAGAAAAAAATTAATACGACCATTAATAAACAATACAATATACTAATTGCTGTGATAAAATTATAAAAATTAAAGGAGCAATCATATGAAAAAGCGAATTTTATCTTTCGTAGCAATTCTAGGTTTAGGTCTATTCTTCACTGTAAGCACCCAAAAAACTTCTGGTTTAACAGCTTCCACTGAACCAATACAAGTTTCAAAATCTTACAAAACAATGTACCGCTTATACAACCCAAATTCAGGGGAACATTTTTATACAAGTGATACAAATGAAGTGGCAAGTTTAAATCGTGTAGGTTGGAAATCTGAGGGAATCGGATGGTTAGCACCTAAAACTGGTGCGCCTGTTTATCGTATGTATAATGCAAATGCTGGCGATCATCATTACACTTTATCAACATTTGAAAAAGATTCATTGATTAAAGCAGGTTGGAAATATGAAGGAATTGGTTGGTACTCAGGTGGGACACAACAAATTTTAAGAGCTTATAACCCGAACGCAAAAGCTGGTGCGCATAACTACACTTCTAGTCAATCTGAGCAAAATAGCTTACTTAAAGCTGGATGGAGAAATGAAGGAAATGCTTGGAAAGGTGTTATACCAAAGACAAAACAAGTGGAAGTCTATCGAGGAATTGGTGCGGGTACTTTTGGCTCAGGTGAGGGTGGACCAGGTCCGTGGGCACAAATTGATTCTTCTATGGTGACGATTGAAACAGGTTCTAAGCAATACATGTATTTACCAACCTATAAAGGAAAAAAACCTACAACTATTGGATTCCTTTACACTACCCCTGATGGTGGAGTTGGAGTTACCGGGGCAATTCCTTTGAAAACTGGCGAGTCTTGGTCTTGGGAACGATGGGATAACGTTAAAGCCGTTAAAATTGGATATGATAAGTAATTATAAAAAAACGAATTAAGATTTTACTCAAAACAAGGTTAGAGCACACAAACATGAGCGCGTATCCTAACCTTGTTTTAATTCCTTACTATTAAGCTATTTGTCCTCTAATCACAAATTCTTCCAAACTACCATAACAAAATTGTTTTTGAGGATATTGTTTTACTAATTTTTTGAAACATTTTTCCGCTTTTTTTTCGCAATCCGTTACGAAGCGTAAGTGATTGTGCCATGTTGCTTGGTCATCATACCAAACAACAAATTTTTTGCTAGTTCTCATTTTTCACCTCAAAAAGATTACATAAATTTATCAAAATTCTTCATAATCTCTTGATAATTTTTATTTCCACCTGACAAATTAAACGCTTTGGTAAATCCTGCATTCATCAAAATATGTTGGGCGGCGTTTCCAGTTACACCTGAATTACAATAAACAATTGTTGTCAATTCTTTATCAAAGTCAGCTTGTTTTTCACGTAATTGGGCAAGAGGAATGTTCACCGCATCTGCCACATTTGATTTTTCATATTGAACAGCAGAACGTGTGTCGATGATTTGCAGTTTTTCACCCATGGCTTTACGTTTAATCAACTCAATTGGTGTCATCAGTGGTGTTTGATTTTGAATTGCATTATCTAGCGCCATGCCTGTGTAGTGAATTGGGTCTTTTGTTGTTGAAAATGGTGGTGCATACGCTAAATCTAAGTGGAACAATTCATTTGCTTTGGCTCCATAAGAAATCGCGGTTGCTAGGACATCAATTCGTTTATCTACGCCTTCTTTTCCGATAATCTGGGCTCCTAAAATGCGGTCAGTTTTCTTATCGGCAATGGCTTTAATCACCATTTCTTTGCCGTGCATATAATCTGGTTTGTTTGGTTTTAGATTGTATAAAACAGCTAAATCATAACCTTCATTTAACGCTTCGAATTCTGTTAAACCTGTTTGGGCAATAGTAGTGTCAAAGAATCGTAAAATACCTGTACCTAAAATTCCTTGATGGGTTAAGTTGCCACCTGTTATGACATCACCTGCGATACGGCCCATTTTATTGGCTGTTGAGGCAAGTGGGCGGTAAATTGGTTTTTTCGTAATGACATGGAAACTCTCAGCAACATCTCCAACAGCATAAACATCTGGTAAATTCGTTTGCATTTTTTCATTGGTTTGAATGGCACCAGTTGTTCCAAGTTTAACTCCGATTGATTCAGCTAGTCTTGTATTTGGTTTGACACCTGTTGCTAAAATGAACAAATCAGCTTGAATGTTGTTTCCTTTGGTTGTCTTGATTGCTTCTAGTTTTTGTTCCCCAATTAGTTCCGCAACCGTTTCTTCTGGGCGATAATCAATGCCATTTTTGACAATTTCATCGGTTACGCGAATCGACATATCCCAGTCTAAGTGCGACATTGGGAATTTTCCACGTTGTAAAAGGGTCACGTCTAATCCTTTTTCTTTTAACTGTTCTGCCATTTCTAAACCGATAAAACCTGCACCAACGACAACGGCTGATTTGGGTTGATGGGTTTGTAAATAGGTATGAATAGTTTTCCCACTTTGAATATTACGTACAGAAAAGACATTTTCAAATGATTTTTCCGCAAAAACTTCTGGTACATGATAAGACGAACCCGTCGCAAATACTAATACATCATAAGTGTCTGTAAACGGCTCATTCGTTAATAAATTCAACCCTTCTAAAGTTTTGTTCTCATGATTAATTTTCGTCACTTCGTGTGATGTGTGGATATCAACATTGTAACGCTTTTTAAACCAGGGTGCACTTCGGGGTGTTAACTCGCTAAATTCTCCTACTTCATCTCCAATGGCATAAGGAATTCCGCAGATAGAATAAGAAATATCTACATCCTTATCATATAAAACAATCTGTGCTTCTTCGGTGTTTCTTCTTGCTTTAGCTGCGACACTTGTTCCAGCCGCGACTGAGCCGATAATTACAATTTTCATTACTTTCTCCTAAATATTTGTCTCTTATTTGGCTAATTGACTTTCAAAATCTGCTTGCCAACTAGCTACTGCATAGTGACCTCTTGATAATTCTTTTACTTTTTCAATCCATTGTATCTCATTCATGGCTCTTGCTTTTAAGATTTCATTGGTGGTATTTGTTGCTAACATGCTTTGATTGACTAGCCACCAAGTATTACGGATATTGGTTCTTTTTAAGTCTTCATCTAAACGCATGGACTCATAAACAGGTGTTGTTTCAGGCAATGTCACCATCAATACTTCCGTTTCATCGTGATTTTGCAAGCGTGGCAATAAGTCTTGAATGGATTTTGGCACTTCGTCAATGTTTCGCTGCATTTCTTTAGAGTAACTTTGCGTCGATTCTAAAAGTAGTAACGTGTGTCCAGTTGGTGCGGTATCAATCACAACAATTTCTTCTTCAGATTTTGCGACAATTTCTGCGAATGCTCTGAATACAGCAATTTCTTGCGTACATGGCGAGCGTAAATCTTCTTCAACATAAGCTAAGTCTGCTGCATTCATGTTTTGACGTGCTTTTGCTAAAATTTCTTCTTTATAATCAGCTAATTCTTTTTCTTCATCAATATGGCTAATTGAGATGTTTGGCAAATCTTTTACATACAAACTCAAATGATCTGCTGGGTCGGTGCTTGCTAAATGAACTTTCTTACCAGCAAGTGCAAGTTTTTTAGCAAGTAAAATGGCAACGGTTGTTTTACCAACTCCACCTTTACCCATTGTGAAGATGATTCGTTTATTTGTTTTTAAATAATCCTCAACAATCACATCTAAGCTTGGTATTTGTGGAATTTCAAACTCTTTTTGCTCGCTTAGTGTTGCCTCATCCACAAATAAATGACGCAAATTCGTGATTCCTGTCATGTTAAATGGTTTTAATGGAACAAAAACTTGTGGAAAATCTGCTAATTCTTGCGTTAAATAGTTCATGTCAGACTGCTGTTGGTCAAAAATCATTTGTGAAATTGAATCATCAGCGTCAGATAAAACGCCATTGACGATGACTTTTTGATTTTTTACACCTAGCGCACTTAATTCGACTGAGGCACGTTTGGCTTCTAAAATAGAGGTTCTTTGTGGTCTAGTTACAAGCATTAAAGTGGTTAAGTCTGGATTTCCCAACGTTTCAACTGCTTTTTCATACATCTGTTTTTGCTCACCAAGTCCAGACAATTGCCCTAAACAAGAAACACCTGTACTATTTTCATCTAAAAAGTCATTCCAAGCACTTGGCAGTTGTAACATTCTTAAAGTTGGTGCAGTGTCAAAAATGACCGTATCAAAAGCATCTCGCGTGTTCTCATCTGTTAATTGATGGGCAAACTCGTTAAAAGCTGCAATCTCAACTGTACATGAGCCTGAAAGTTGTTCTTCCATATTCGCAACAACACTATCTGGTAAAACGCCTTTATATGGCCCAATGACGATTTCTTTATAATCATTTGCTGCGGTGATTGGATCAAAATTTGCCACCTGTAAATTCGATACTTCTGGAATAGCTTTGGGTTTATTTGTTAAGGTTGTTTGAAAGACATCTTGTAAATTAGAGGCTGGATCAGTGGAAACAAGTAAAACCTTTTGTCCATTATCCGCTAAACTTACCGCCGTTGCACAAGCTGTAGTTGTCTTTCCAACACCGCCTTTTCCTGTAAAAAATAGATATTTGGTCAATTTTTCATTTTGTGGGTTATATAAGTTGCTACCTAGCAACATCCTGAAGCACCCCCTCAGCCTTTACTTGCACTTGATTGATTCACAAAAACAACACCCGTATACTCACCAATTTCTTCAAGGGTTGGATAAGCACCAGTTTTGACAATTTCTCCGTCTAAAATAGTAATCGGTAAAGCATTTGCCCCATTTTCTTGCATTGCTTTAAGTACGGCTAAATTGTTGACATAAGCTTCCGGGCTAGAAGTCAAATTGTAACGTACCGCTTCAATACTTGGCACTTTTTCTAATGCCTCAAAAGCACTGGTAATCATTAACAAGGTTTGATCAACTGAAGGACCACACACTCCTGTTGAACAACACATTGCTTCTTCAAATAACTCTAGTTTTTTCATTTTGATTTCCTCCATTGTGTAAACATGATTGTGACCTACAAATACAGTTGTCTTGATTGGTTGAAAATAATTGTTGCATTGAGTTGGTGAATGATGCGACAAATTCTTGATTTAAGGTATAAAAATGTGACTGTCCCTTTTTGGTAACATCTACAATTTGCGCATTGGCTAAAACTTTCATGTGGTGAGATAAAGTGGGCTGTGAAAATTCAAAATGCTCTAACACATCACACGCACATAACTCCCCACAAGAAAGTAAGTCAATTATTTTCATCCGATTTGGCTCACTCATTGCTTTTAGTTGAGTGGATAACTGTTCATAATTCATTTGCTCACCTCTTTATTGATAGTTATCTATATATCCAATATAGACAGTTATCAATGTTTTGTCAAAAGATAATCAAAAAAGAAACGAGGTTGTGTATCCCAACCTCGTTTCTTCTATATATTAAACATTCAATACTTTCCCCAAAAAGTCTTGTGTTCGTGGATTTTGTGGGTGATCAAAAATTTGTTCAGGCGTTCCATCTTCTAGGAAATTCCCATCTTCAATAAACATGACACGATTGGCAACTTTTTTAGCAAAGCCCATTTCATGTGTCACAATAATCATGGTCATTCCTTTAGCTGCTAGTTCTTTCATAACATTTAACACATCACCAACCATTTCTGGGTCAAGAGCTGAGGTTGGTTCATCAAAAAGCATAATATCAGGATTCATTGCTAAAGCTCGAGCAATTGCGACACGTTGTTTTTGTCCACCTGAAAGTGAGTCTGGCATAGCAACTGCTTTTTCTTTTAAACCAACCATGTCCAAAAGCTCTAATCCTCGTTCTTCGGCTTCACTTTTTGTCATTTTCCCTAAATCAACAGGTGCTAAGGTGATATTTTCTAACACGCATAAATGAGGGAAAAGGTTAAAATGCTGAAAGACCATGCCAATTGATTGACGTACTTGGTTTACATCGGTTTTAGGGTCCATCAAATCCATTTCATCGACCCAAATGTGTCCTTTTGTTGGTTCTTCTAATTTATTCAAAGTTCTTAAAAAAGTTGATTTGCCTGAACCAGATGGTCCGATAATACAAACAACATCGCCTTCATAGAAGGTTGTGGAAATATCTTTTAAAACAGTGTTATCTCCGTATTTTTTGACTAATCCTTTAACAACAACTTTTTCTTTCTTCATATTAAGCCACCTTCTTTTCTAAGACTTTTGATAATTTCGTTAAAGCAGTAATCACGATTAAATACATAATGCCAATGATTAAATAAACTTTAAACGACTGGAAGTTACGTGCGACAATGATTTTTCCTGTTTGCAATAATTCAATCACTCCCAACACAGAAATAATCGTTGTGTCTTTTAGTGAAATCACAAATTGGTTAACAAATGAGGGAATCATAATTTTGATTGCTTGTGGTAAGATGATTTTTTGCATTGTGTGGCTGTAACTTAAACCTAGTGAACGAGAAGCTTCCATTTGTCCTTTTGGTACAGCGCTAATTCCGCCGCGGACAATTTCAGCGATGTATGCAGAAGCGTTTAGGGTTAAAGCTAAGACTCCAGCTACTAAATCACTCATTTTTAATAATGGAAAAGCTTGTGGTAAGGCGTAGAATAAGAAAAATGCTAGTACCATTAAAGGCAATCCTCGAATAATATCGACATAAACGGTTGAGAAAATTCTGGCTGCTTTACTTGGAGCAACAGATAATAAACCAATCAGCGTTCCTAAAACCATTGCTAAGGAAAAAGATATAAGTGCCATTAAAATTGTTTTCCATAAACCATCGAATAATTGTTTCCAGTTGTTCGTGATTAGTCCTGAAAACGTGGATTCATCTACTCCTTTTTTGACTTCTTTTTTTCCGCCCATGTATTTAGCAACAATACGGTCATATTCACCGCTTGCTTTTAATTTTTTAAGTCCTGAGTTGAACATTGCAATTAATTCAGGATGTGTTCCTTTTTTTACTGCAAAGCCATAACTGCCAACTGGAATATTGTCAAATGGTGTTTTAAAATCTCTTCCTTGAGCAATAGCATAGTTCAACACTTCTGAAGCATCCATGAAAGCTTGAATGTCCTTAATTTCTAAAGCATCATACATAGCTGAACCATCATCAAAGGTTTTGACGGTGTAGCCATATTTTTCTTGGTTATCCGTGATCCATTGTTGAGCGATGGTTCCGTTTTTGACACCGACACGCAAACCTTTTAAATCTTCTAATTTTTGAATACTTACATTATCCGCACGAACGGCCATTTGAATACCAGTTTCAAAGTAAGGATCGGCAAAATCAAAGACTTTCTTGCGCTCATCGGTAATAGACATCCCTGCCATAATTCCATCGGCTTGCCCGGCTAATGTTTGATCAACTGCTGCTTGAAAGCCTGGAAAAATTTTGTTTACTTTAAAGCCATACATGTTGGTAATCGCATCAATTAAATCCACATCAATTCCGACATATTCCCCGTTTACGTCTTGAAATTCAAATGGTGCATAGGTGGAGTCAAATGCAATCGTGTAAACATCTTTTTGCGGTTTAATTGCCACATCTTGTGCTTTTACCGCATTTGGTAGCATCAATAAAGTAATAAACAACCCAATAAATCCTGTTAGTAACGTGCACTTTTTTCTAATCTTCTCTTTCATCCTAATTCCTCCCATATTTTTCACAATTTTCTGTCAATTATAACTAGTCTAAATTGTAAAAGCAAATCATATCCATCGGAAAAACGAAATAAAAACAATATTATTTAATAATTTGTAATAAAAAAACTTCTTTCTGCATTATTTGACAGGAAGAAGTTCGTGTTTTACTTGTTATATGTTCAAAACCTTCCCAAGAAAATCTTGTGTACGTGGATTTTGTGGATGATCAAAAATTTGTTCTGGTGTCCCATCTTCTAGGAAATTTCCATCTTCAATAAACATCACACGATTGGCAACATTTTTCGCAAAGCCCATTTCGTGCGTTACAATTAACATCGTCATTCCTTTGGCGGCTAATTCTTTCATAACATTCAGCACATCACCAACCATCTCTGGGTCAAGTGCGGATGTTGGTTCATCAAAAAGCATAATGTCTGGATTCATTGCTAAGGCACGAGCAATTGCTACACGTTGCTTTTGGCCACCTGATAACGAATTTGGCATGGCAACGGCTTTTTCCTTTAAGCCAACCATATCCAAAAGTTCTAATCCACGTTCTTGCGCTTGATTTTTTGTCATTTTCCCTAAATCAACAGGTGCCAGTGTGATATTTTCTAATACTGTTAAATGTGGAAATAAGTTAAAATGCTGAAAAACCATACCGATCGATTGGCGTACTTGGTTCACATCTGTTTTGGCGTTCATTAAATCCATTTCATTCACCCAAATATGTCCACTTGTTGGTTCTTCTAATTTATTTAACGTTCGTAAAAAAGTAGATTTTCCTGAACCAGATGGCCCAATGATACAAACGACATCTCCTTCATAAAAAGTTGTTGAAATATTTTTTAAAACGGTATTATCCCCGTATTTTTTAACTAAGCCTTTGACAACAATTTTTTCTTTACTCATTTACGCCACCTTCTTTTCTAAAACTTTTGAAAATTTAGTTAATGCTGTAATTACAACTAGATACATAATTCCGATAATTAAATAGACTTTAAATGATTGGAAGTTACGTGCTACGATAATTTTTCCTGTTTGTAAAAGTTCGATAACACCTAACACGGAGATAATGGTTGTATCTTTTAACGAAATAACAAATTGGTTCACAAATGATGGAACCATGATTTTGATTGCTTGTGGTAAGATAATTTTTTGCATGGTTTTGTTATAGCTTAAACCTAATGAACGTGAAGCTTCCATTTGTCCAGTGGGCACAGCGTTAATTCCGCCGCGAACAATTTCGGCGATATAAGCTGAAGCGTTTAGGGTTAAGGCTAAAATTCCTGCAACTAGATCACTTAATTTTAATAATGGTAAGGCTTGTGGTAAGGCATAGAATAAGAAGAAGGCTAAAACCATTAAAGGTAAACCGCGGATAATGTCAACGTAGAAAGTTGAGAAAATTCTGGCCGTTTTACTTGGAGCAACGGATAACAAGCCAATTAATGTTCCTAAAATCATTGCTAATACAAAGGAAATCAAAGCCATCGCAATTGTTTTTCCTAAACCGTCTAATAGTTGTTTCCAGTTATTTGAGATTAGTCCTGAGAAAGTTGACTCATCTATTTGTTTTTTTGCCGCTTCAGATCCACCCATATATTTTGCTAAAATGCGGTCATATTCACCACTTGCTTTCAATTTTGCAAGTCCTGCGTTAAACATTGCGATTAATTCTGGATTTTGTCCTTTCTTCACGGCAAAACCATAGTTGCCAGCTGGTATTTTGTCAAATGGTGTTTTGAATGTTCTACCTTGAGCAATCGCGTAATTTAAAACGGGTGCATCATCCATGTTAGCCACAACGTCTTTAATTTCTAAAGCATCATACATTCCTGCACCATCATCAAAAGTTTTAATTGAATAACCATATTTGTCTTGATTATCTATTAACCATTGTTGTGAAGTTGTGCCATTTTTTACGCCAATACGTTGGCCTTTTAAATCTTCTAATTTTTGAATGGAAACATTATTATTTAAAACAGCAATTTGAATCCCTGTTTCATAGTAGGGTTCAGAAAAATCAAATACGTCTTTACGGGCATCGGTAATGGACATTCCAGCGATAATTCCGTCAGCTTGTCCGGCTTGTACTTGGTCAACAGCTGCTTGGAAACCTGGAAATACTTTATTAATTTTGAAACCATACATTTTAGAAATGGCATTCATTAGGTCGACATCAATTCCGACATATTTGCCGTTGGAGTCTTGAAATTCAAATGGAGCATAAGTGGAGTCTAGTGCAATGGTGTAAACGTCTTTTTTCGGTTTGATTGAAACATCTGTGGCCTTTGCGGGTGTAGCAAGCATACATAATGTAACAATTGCTCCCATCAAACTAACTAAAAGTAACTTTTTTTTCTTAAAACTTATTTTCATATTAAATCCCTCCCATGAAATCTTATGATGTTTGTCATTATATACGAAAATAAATATTATTATATA
>JAITWV010000321.1 GCA_031285105.1 Streptococcaceae bacterium
TTCTGATTTTGTTCGTTTGATTTACCCAATTATTCCTAGAAAATTTGCGGTTGGTTTAAAAAATACTTGGCAACATGTCATTAGACCATATAAAAAGGCCAATTATTCGCAAAGTGATGTCTTACGTGAGCCAATTTATCAAATTATCATGATTTCTGATGAGAGTGAACAAGAAAAAATTGAAAAAGAGTTCTCATTTGCAACGATTACTCGTTCTAACCCCTATTCAATTGATATTATTCCTAAAGGTGGCTCCAAATTAAGGGGCATTCAAATTTTTTGCAATCATTTTGGCATCGATATCAGCGAAACAATGGCCTTTGGTGATTCATGGAATGATATGGAAATGATTGAAGGTGTTGGTTTTGGTGTGGCGATGGGCAATGCGGTGGAAGAATTAAAAGAAAAAGCCGATTTTGTAACCACAAGTAATGATAAAGATGGTATTGCCAGGGCGTTCATGCAATTTGGTTTACTTGATGAAAGCCTTGAGGAAATGGATTTGATTGTTGAAGAATTAAGCATGGCTGATTTATTGGTAACCGATGCTCAAGGAATTCAATATTCACTACTTCCAGATGTGCTTGAGGAAGAAACAAAAGCATCTGAATTTAAGAGCATGGATACAAAATACAATCAAGCAAGTGAGTTTCATAAATTATTTGATGGAAAATTACCTAAAACACCACACGTTTTATCAGATGAACAAGCAAGTTTTCGAGTGGGTTTTAAAGTAGAAGAAATTGTGGAGTACCTTTATGCGACAAGTAACAATGACTCTGAAAAATTCGCACACTTAGTTGATTTATTGATTAGTGATATTCATAAAGCTGTTGGAAAAATTACAGCTAAAGGAAAACCAACGGAACATGTATTAAGTGAACAAGCAGATGCCTTAATTGATTTATTGTATTTTACTTATGGAACATTTGCATTAATGGGTGTTGATCCGCATGAATTATATAACATTGTTCATCAAGCGAATATGGGGAAAATGCCTGATACTGGACAACCAATTTTTGATGAACAAACAGGAAAATTGTTGAAACCAGATGATTGGCATGAAAAATTCGCACCTGAAAAAGAAATTCACGCAGAAATTATGAAACAAATTGAAAATACATTGCACCAAACTAAAAAGACATTTTAAAAAACCAAAGCCAACCGCAAAAATCAAACGTTTGGCTTTGGTTTTTTTTACAACCTTACACAATTCTTCTAAATCGATAGACGAAATTACGAATACTATGATTAAACGCTTCGGCAATTACTAAACCTAAAGCAATCGCACCGGCAACGACTATTGTTTCTACGCCACGGTCCATAAAAGTATTATAATCCCCTTCAGCAAGTGCTCGAATGGCATTATACGCAATTCCTCCGGGTACAAGTGGCACCATTCCTGGAATATTGAAATTCGTTAAAGGCATTTTTAACAGTTTAGACATACGGTTGGCTAAAATGGCAACAATAATACTTCCAGCTAAAGTTGCTAGTACCATATTGCTTGAAAATTGCATGAATAACCAATAAGCAAAATACCCACCTGTTCCAACAAGTCCGCAGTAAAAAAGAATTCTTCGACTGACGTTACAAATAATCGAAAACCCAACTGTTGCTAGAAAACAAAGGAATAATTGTAAAAGTAAATTTAAAATAATCGCTCTCATTTTTCACCCTCCTAATGTAATAATTGAAAGGCAAAAACAATGCCAAAGCTAATCGCACTAGCAGTCATTAATGCTTCAACACCACGAGATAAACCTGAAATTAAATGACCCGCCAACAAGTCACGAATGGAATTAGTAATCGCAACTCCAGGTACATATGGCATGACTAAACCAAAAATCATGACATTCACCTCACCTGTTCCAAAGATACGAGCGTACATAATTGCTGTAATTCCAAGAAATAAAGAAGCTGAAAATTCCGCTAAAAACTTCAATTGCAACAATTTAGCAAAAATCAAATAAGCAACATAACCTAAACAAGCTAGAATAAAAGTGGCTGGAAAATCAGAAAGTACGCCACCAAAAACTACCATCATCCCTGCACCAATCACGCCAGCCGATATAACTTCTAACCACAAAGGAAAATAAATTCTTTCATGTTTAACAACTTTCAACTTTTCTAACAACTCATCAATATCAATTTCCCCATTCACATATTCTCTGGATAATTGATTGACTTTGGTTACTTTATCTAAATTCAAAATCCGTTTATTAATAGATGCCATTCTTAGTTTTTCTGTGCCATCAATTGCAATAAACATCCCAGTTTGTGTGGTATAACATAAAATTTGATGACCAGACTTTTTTCCCATCCGAATCATCGTATCTTCAATTCGATACATCTCTGCCGATGATTCCATCATGATAGTGCCAGCTAAAAGACAGGCTTCCAAGACTTTTTTTTCATCGTCTACTTGATACATATTAAAATTTTCATTCATCATCAGCACCTCCGAAGTCATTATATCAAAGTCAAACGAATTTCACCTTTGTAAAATGGAAAAATTAGAAAATATTCTTTTTTATGACGTGTTATAATAAATTAATTAAGATGTTTTACTTACACTTTAGTACAGCGTAAGTTAAATTGATACTTGAAAAGCGAAGCTTGTGAATTTCAACACTGCGAATTTTCGGCTGGCTTGGCTCTGCGCTTAGGGTGGTTTACCTTGCTGTAGCCGG
>JAITWV010000326.1 GCA_031285105.1 Streptococcaceae bacterium
GGTGGCGATAGCACATCGGATACACCTGTTCCCATGCCGAACACAGAAGTTAAGCGATGTTACGCCGAATGTAGTTGGGGGTTGCCCCCTGTGAGACTAGGTAGTCGCCAAGCAAAGATAGAAGCTAGATTTTGATTGTTCAGAATCTAGTTTTTTTGCTTGCTTATAACAAGTAGTGGCAATTCGCTATAAACAACGCACCATTAAAGAACAAAAGAAGATGGCCAAAATGGTTTTCTTCTTTTTATTCTTCAAATTTATTCACGGATATCATTTGATAAAAAGCTGCTTTTCATTTAATTTAAAGGCTATAATTTATATTTTCTTTAATTATTCAAAATATGTCATCAAATCCCAGTTAATTCCAAATTTATCAGTCAATGAAACAGTGCTTGAAGAATACGTTGTGCTTTTAATTTCTCCAAGAGTAATTGCCTTTTTAGAAAGGAAATCATACGCCCTTCTTACTTCCTCATCCGTTTTGAAAATCATTACTAAATCCGTTTGATTGCCTTTAATAATTGCAGTTTTTGGCATATCGCCCATTTTTGAATTTTCACCAGGTGCATCAAACAAGATAAAACGAGTATTACCGATTTTTAATTGTGCATGATAAATTAACTCTTTTTGAGCCTCATCGATTTTCCCAACATCTTCTACATTGGCATCCGCATAAGTCATTTTTACTAGTAATTGTGCATCAAAAGCTTGTTGATAAACATTTAATGCTTCCTGGCAATTATGGTTAAATCTTAGCATTGGAACGGTTTCAATCATTTTAATATCTTCCTTTTTCATTTGATAAACCTAGTATAAATAACAAAACCTACTAGATATAGTAAAAAAACGTCATGATTGCATTCGTTTGATTAGTTCAAGTGGTGTAAATCCAATGTGTTTCTTAAAATCTTTGATGAAATGCGTTTGGTCATAGTAATTGATCGCATTTAAAACATCGACAGGTCTAGCATCTTTTGCACTTAGAATTGTAAGGCATTTTTGAAAACGAAGAACAGATAATATAATCTTTGGCGTTAAACCAAAATTTTTAGCAAATGCGCGTTGTAACTGTCTAGCACTAAGGAAAAAATGCTCGCTCAAAGTTTTAGTATGATCTGGTGGAGATAAGTAAAAATCATCAAATAGTTTAACAAATTTATTCGGAGTTTTACCTTCAGTTAAGTTTTCTAGATAGTTTTTCATGTGAATTTTGGCTTCTTCAAATGTTTTGGAAAATAAATATTCTTCATCAAATGTCGAATCCGTTTCGTGAATTGGCAGAAGCACATCCATTGCACGTTTTGCTGAAAACCCAGTTAATTGATGAAATGCTCCTGGTTTTAAACGCACACCAAAATGACGGTTCGTGTTGTGAAAAGTTAAATCAAATACTGTTTTACTCATACCAGCATAATAAATTTCTTGATTGTCATAATCAACAACTAAATCAATGCCACCATCAAAAAGAATGATATGACTTATTTCTTTATTTTCTTGAATAACAGGCTGCGTTTCCCAAAAACAGATGACAAAATCTTTTAATGTGGGAATGATTGTTTCTTTATATGAGATATAGTCATCGTAACTATCAACAAGGATATCTGGTATAGTGATGGGATAGTACATTTTTTTCTCCTAAATAATTTATAATTTTAGTATACCATCTAGTAAATAAGAAATGTACAAGCAGAGCAATGATATTACCAATATTGCTCCATTCTTCTGATTGCACGTTTTAAAGAACGCACATCCCAATAACCAACCATTTCAGTAATTTCTTCATCAGTGTAGATATTTTTCTTTTTTAATTCAATTGCTTTATCAACACGCATTTTTAAATAATATTTTTTAAATGTCATTCCAGTGTGTATTTGAAAAAGACGACTTATTTTTTTTTCGCTTAAGTAATGTTTTTTGGCTAATTCACTTAACGAATATTTTTTGGATAAATCATAGCTGACTGTTTCATATAAACAAGAAAAGTCATCTAAATGTTTTTTTCGTAGATTATCAATAGTTTTTTCCACTAGAGTGATTTTATTTTTAATTTTGTTACTTGATAGACTAGGAAGTTTTGTGATTAATTCTTTGTATTCAGGTGGAAATAGATTTGTCTTCTGATTTTCACTAATTTTATAACCACCGAAAACAATTTTTCCAATAAAGATTTGGTTTTTATATATTTTTTTTATTTCATAAATTAATCCAGCATTTCAAATAAATATGAAGAAATTTTGATCTTTTGTCATTAATGATGAATTTTTTTCAATTAACTCATTTAAAGACACGGTATATTGAGAAAGTTGAGTTATTTTATGAAAATTAGCATTGGAAGTATTTTGAAATAGTATTTTTTTATTTGAATCCAAAATTTGATAAAAGGGAATTTGAGCGTTTGATAATGAGATGTGTATATCAGTTAACAATGCTTTTGGCAAGTAATCACCTCCTAGATATTTTATTTATTAATGATACATCTGCTTTTATAAAAAATCTATGCGTGTTTGTAAGCATTGTCAGTTTTGTCTGGTTAGGTGCATAAAAAAGCAAGCTAAGGTTCAAGTCATCTTAGGTTCCATTTATTGTCCGTTAAGGTCATTATATTTTTCGCATTTTAAAGATACACTATTGTTGTAGATATTTACAAAAGTGGATAGAACGCTATCAATTATGAATGCGAAAGGAGATATATGAATAAAAAATTTCTTACAACATTGGCAATGAGTGTTTTAGTAATGAACTTCATTGTTATACCGTTATCAGTGCAAGCAAAAGTTAATGAAATTTCCCCTTCATCTGTTGAGAAAATAAATAGTGAAAACGCAAAGATTCAAACTATTATTGGGCCAATAGCTGAAATAGAAGAAGTCATCGTAACGCGCGATTTGACTGAAAATCCATTTACTGAAGAAGAACTTCAATTTATTGAATATATAAAGACAAAAGATGTTCTTGGAATTCAATTTAGAAATTCAACCTTTGGTACAAGGCTCCAAAATGGAGGGGTTAATTTCTTTTATAACACTGCTAAAGGAAAAAGTAACTTAATATCAGCTTTTAATGAAGGTATAAAAGCGGCAAATAATGCAGCAACAGCTTCAACAATTGTCCAAATGTTTGGAACTGCTGCTGGAGCGCCGATATTACCTGCTGCGGTAACAAATTTTTTAGTTCAAAGTGGAACAGCGTGGCTTAAGAATAATTTAACCACAATGAAAAATCGTGTGAATGCAAATGGAAATACAGGTACAGTTCGTGTGACATTAACAGAAGTGAGATGGTCTTCAAAATATGACAACAAATGGTAGATCAAAAGGAATAATTCAATTTTTTGAGCGCTTATCCTTACTTTCAGCTGGTGCTTTAATAGGAATAATGGTAAGTGGAGAAATTTTTTTAATCTTTTTTTTAGTATTGCTTTTACTTGGAGAACTAGGAAAATATTGGAGCAAAAAAATTAAATAGTTTTATATTCAAAAAAAGCGGCTTAGAGAAATAATTCCCTAAGCCCTTTTTCTAATTCCATAAAACTTTCTTCTTTGATCTTAAAATAAACTTTTCCTTTCATCTTTTCGATACTCACCAAATTCGCATTCACCAAAGCACTCATGTGATGAGAAATAGTTGAAGCACTTAGATGCAATTCTTCCACAAGCTGTGTTGAATATTTTGGTTCTTCTTTAATAGAACGTAAAATCGTAAATTTAGAGTTATCGCTTAACACTTTAAATTGCATTAACATTGTATTTTTCCTACTTTCATAAGAATCCCCGCGAATGATGGAATCAACTAATAATCCGTAATAAGCACTTCCAGTTAAGGCTATCATAATCACTGGTTGAATAATAGTTGGATAAATAGTCACCTCATCATCATAAG
>JAITWV010000393.1 GCA_031285105.1 Streptococcaceae bacterium
TGGACAAGACATTCATCAGTCAACAGCTATGCGTGTATTTGGTATTGAAAACGCCCAAGATGTCACCTCAAATGATCGCCGTAATGCCAAAGCGGTGAATTTTGGAGTGGTCTATGGCATTAGTGAGTGGGGTTTGGCCAAAAACTTAGGCATTGAAAGTTATGAAGCCAAAGAATTTATTGACAGATACTTTGAAAAATATCCAGGAATTAAAGATTATATGACCAATGTGGTACGCTATGCCAAAGAAGCTGGTTATGTTGAAACCCTTTGGAATAGAAGAAGATATTTGCCAGAAATTAATGAGCGAAACGTTGCCGTGCGAGCATTTGCTGAAAGAACAGCTATCAACTCGCCTATTCAAGGAAGTGCGGCGGATATTTTGAAAATTGCGATGAACAAATTACAAACTAAGCTAAACAATTCCAATATTCGTGCCAATATGCTCTTACAAGTCCATGATGAATTGGTTTTTGAAGTGCATAAGGATGATGTTGAATTACTAGATAAATTAGTCAAAAATCAAATGGAACATGCTGCAATCTTAAACGTACCATTAGTAGCCGACAGTAACTGGGGTGAAACTTGGTATGATGCTAAATAAAAAGTGAGGAAAATAAATGCCAGAACTACCAGAAGTCGAAACAGTCAAACGAGGACTGGAAACATTAGTTCTCGGAAAAACCATTGAATCAATTGAAATTTTATGGCCTAGAATTATCGAAAATGATACATCTGAATTTCAAACGATTCTGCATCAACAAACGATTGAGTCGATTAGTCGTCGTGGGAAATTTTTGATTTTTCATTTGACCAATTCAGACTTAATCAGTCACTTGCGAATGGAAGGAAAATATGAATTTCATGCAAAAACAGATGAAATAAAAAAGCATACCCATGTCATCTTTCAATTTAGCGACCAAACACAATTAAGATATTTAGATGTCCGTAAATTTGGTCGAATGAAAGTTGTTGAAAAAGGGCAAGCATTATTACAAAAAAACTTAGCTTCATTAGGTCCAGAGCCAACAAAAGAGGAATTTGACTTAAAAGTATTCACTCAGCAGTTGAAAAAGAAACAAAAGGCAATTAAACCATTGTTACTGGATCAAAAGTTAGTCGTTGGTTTGGGCAATATCTATGTAGATGAAGTCTTGTGGCAAGCAAAAATTCATCCACTGCAATTAGCCAATACTATTTCGAAAACCAAAGTCATTGCTTTACATCAAGCCATCATCGACACATTAAATCGTGCAGTTCAAGCAGGAGGTACAACCATTCGTAGCTATGTTGATGCGACCGGACACACAGGAGCATTTCAGCAACAATTAAATGTCTATGCGCAAACGAATCAACCCTGTCCTCGTTGTGGTTCAATTATTTCTAAGATGAAAGTAGCAGGCAGAGGAACGCATTATTGCCCAGTATGTCAAAAAGAGGTGTAACATGAGTTTTATTCTAGGATTAACAGGCGGAATTGCCACCGGAAAAAGTAGTGTGGCAACTATTTTTCGTTTCTTTCATATTCCGGTAGTTGATGGGGATGTGATTGCTCGTAAATTACAAGAAAAAGGCACACCAACGTTAAAAAAATTAGTTGAAAACTTTGGTAAGGAAATTTTACTTGAAAATGAAGAATTAAACCGCGCCAAATTAGGAGAAATTGTCTTTTCAAACGAAGAGAAAATGAGCGAATTAAACCAAATTATGGACCCATTTTTACGACAAGGTTTTCAAGAAGAAATAGACTTTTATCAACAACAAAATGCCCCATTAATCGTTGTTGATAATCCTTTACTCTTTGAGCGAAATTACGTAAAAATGGTCCATCAATCCATGCTTGTTTACACCAATGAAGAAGAAAGTTTAAAACGACTGATGAAGCGCAACAATCTGAGCAAAAAGGAAGCTCAAAAAAGAATTGATGCGCAATGGAGTATTGAAAACAAACGAGTATTAGCTGATATCATAATTGATAATTCAGGTACTGTGGAAAACACCAAAGAACAAGTCATCAACTGGCTAAATAAGGGAGGATTTATATAGATGCGTTGCCCAAAATGTGGAAATAATCATTCTCGTGTGATTGACTCAAGACAAAGTGAGGACAATCGCGCCATTCGTCGACGCAGACAGTGTGAAAATTGCGGTTTTCGTTTTACCACTTTTGAAAGAATTGAGTCGCCCCCTATTTTAGTAGTCAAAAAAGATGGGACCAGAGAAGAATTTAAACGTGAAAAAATCTTAAACGGCATCGTGCGCTCGGCAGAAAAAAGACCGGTTTCAATGGAAGAAATGGAAAATTCCGTTGCTCGTATTGAAAAGAGAATACTCGAAAATGGCAGCAATGAAATTTCTAGTATCTCAATTGGTGAATATGTCATGGAAGAATTAGCCGAATTAGACGAAGTAGCTTATATTCGCTTTGCTTCTGTTTATCGCCAATTTAAAGATATGAGTGTTTTCATGAAAGAGTTAGAAGAAATGATGCAAAAGATGAAGAAGGAAAAATAAGGAAGTGGAGACATTGCAACAAGATTTTTCTAAAGCACAAGAAATAGTTATCCTTTTTCAAAGTGCTAAAATTAGTAATTTAGAAGAAGAAGCACTTGTACAGTTGTATCAGCCGATTATTGGTGGCGATGCGGTGAGTCTTTATTTGAGTATGCTTTTAATTAGCAAAACTTCACAAAAAACAGATGTGCTTTTTCATGCGGATTTGTTTCGTTTTACCAATAATACCCCACTTTCTTTCATGGAATTGCGTGAAAAATTAGAAGGAATTGGTTTGTTGGATGTTTATGAAAAATATTCAAATAGTTTTGCGAAAGTTTATACTTATATATTGAAGCCTCCCAAAAAAGCGAGTTTATTTTTCAAGGATTTGATGCTTTTTGAGTTATTGCTACAAAAAATTGGTGAAGAGCGTTTAAATCGCTTAGTTGCATTAAATACCTTAGAACAACCGGACTTAGTTGATTCATATAAAATGACCAAAACCTACCAACAAGTTTTTGGTCATTCAACTGAAAATGTCATCAAGCAACATGAAAAAGTGCAAATGGCCCAATCTAGAACTTTTGAAGAAGAACCAAATAAATTAGATGTTTCTTCAAGTGAATTTGATTTAGCTTATTTACGAAAATTATTTGAACAATCTTTATTAAACCCAATTAAAGAAGAAGACATTGAGACTATTTTACTTTATCACAGTATTTATGGTTTAAACGAACATGAACTTTTCCAATTAGCAAAAGAAGTAGAAGATAGTTCACTAGATTATTTAGATATTAAGAAGTTGAAAAAACGCATTGATTTAGCAGAAAAAAGTGGGAAAGTCGAAAAAATCATTTCCCCACAAAAAACGCAAATTTTACCAGAAGAAATGCGACAAAATCAATTGTTAAGTTCAGGTTTTTCAATAGATGAAACAAGGTATATCATTCAAAGTGAAAAATTAAGCCCGATGGAATTTTTACGATTTGTTCAAAAAGAGCGAGGAACAAGTAAAACACCTTTGGAAGATTCATTGATTGTAAATGCCGTAAAAGAGTCAAAATTAACCAATCAAGTAGTGAATATGTTGGTCTATTTCTTATTGGTGCGTAAAAAAATTACCAATCTCACTTATTTTAATCAATTTTTGAATGGTTTAAATAAATGGGAACTTGAAAAAATCGCAACGAGTGAACAAGCGATGCATCAAATTCAAAAAGAAGAAGCGACAATTGAAAAACGTAAAACGACTCAAGCAAGTAACACAAAATACATGCAACACCCGCGTAAACAAGAGGAATTAC
>JAITWV010000405.1 GCA_031285105.1 Streptococcaceae bacterium
CTTCTGCTTTTCTGGTAAAGATTTTAATCAATTCATTTTGACGCGTAATTGCCACACGAAAACCGACATAGGCAAAAACGACCATTAAAACGATTGGTAAGGCACTATTTAAAACAGGTACATTTAGCATAAATAGCGGAATGGAAATTAATGCCCCAATCGCAAGGCCAATAATAAAACCAGCACCTCCAAATAATAATTCTTGTAGCGAAATTACTTTGATACGCTTGTCGATTTCTGTCATTTGATCCACAATGAGACCGGCTGTTAAAATAGAAAAAATATAAAAAATAATTGCGCCAATAAGACCGTTCGTTAGTGAATTGTTTAATGGTTGTAGATGATCAACATGTAGTCCCATCCATACAGCTGGTAATAATGATACACCTAAACTTGCGCCTACAATGACAAATAAGGCGATGATAACTTTCTTTTGCATGTGTATGCTCCTTTCAAAAATTTTTATATCAAGGGAAATTTTAGCATGAAAACCTAAAACTTCCCTTAAATAACTTATTTAAATACTTTTTGTAACACTTCTGATAAAGTTTCAACTGGAATAAGTGTAATTCCTTTTTGTGCTTTTAAACCCGTCATATTATTTTTAGGCAGGTAAATTTTTGTAAAACCTAATTTTGAAGCTTCACCGACTCGTTGTTCAATCCTTGTAACTCGTCTGATTTCTCCAGTTAGTCCAATTTCACCAATAAAACATTCAGTTAGATTGGTGCCTTTTTCTTTGTAACTTGAAGCAATTGCCACAGCTACAGCTAAATCAATAGCAGGTTCATTCAACTTGACCCCACCAGCTGATTTTAAGAAGGCATCTTGGTTTTGTAAAAGTAACCCAGCTCTTTTTTCCAATACTGCCATAATCAATGAAGCACGATTATAGTCAATGCCTGTTGTTGTCCGTTTTGCATTGCCAAATAAAGTCGGTGTGACTAACGCTTGAACTTCAACCAAAATCGGTCTGGTTCCTTCAAGCGCTGCAACGATTGCTGAACCTGTTGCTCCTTGTAGACGTTCTTCAAGAAACACTTCACTTGGATTAGTAACCTCTGTTAAACCTTGGGCGCCCATTTCAAAAATCCCAATTTCATTCGTTGAGCCAAATCGATTTTTAACCGCTCTTAAAATTCTAAATGAGTTGTTTCGCTCGCCTTCAAAATACAAAACAGTATCAACCATGTGCTCTAACATTCTAGGCCCAGCAATATTACCTTCTTTAGTGACATGACCGACAATAAAAGTCGCAATTTCATTGGTTTTAGCAATTTGCATCAACTCCGCCGTTACCGCCCGAATTTGGCTAACCGTTCCTGGAATAGAGTCAATATCCGGCAATAGCATCGTTTGAATGGAATCAATTACAAGGAAATCTGGAGCCAGTCGTTCGATTTCCATACGGATATCATTGACATTGGTTTCAGCATATAAATAAAATTCAGCATCCTCCGAAGCAATACGATCCGCTCTTAATTTGATTTGTTGCGCACTTTCCTCACCTGAAACATAAAGTACCTTACCGACTTTTGCTAACTGTGTAGAAACTTGTAAAAGTAACGTTGATTTCCCAATACCAGGATCTCCTCCAATTAAAACAAGTGAACCCGGTACCACTCCACCGCCCAATACTCTGTTAAACTCTTCTATCTCAGTTGCATATTTAGGCACTGGACGTTGCTGAATTTCTGCTAATTTTTGCGGTTTACTTCTTTCACCTGAAATTGAAACTCTAGCACCTCGAGTTGGTTTGTCGTCTTTGAGTAATTCTTCAACAAATGACCCCCACGCACCACAATTAGGACAGCGACCAAGATATTTTGGACTAGTCGAACCACACTCTTGACATAAAAAAATAGTTTTTGCTTTTTTTGCCATATCTAGACACCCGTTGAGCCAAAACCACTAGTACGCTCATTTTGCGAAACATCACCATCTGCTTTTAAAAATGGTAAGAAAATCCCTTGTCCAATGCGCTCACCTTTTTTAATCGTCACACTTGTTAAGCCGAAATTAATGAATTGAAACATAATATGCCCTTCATTGTCCGCATTATTATAATAATCCGCATCAATCACACCCACACCATTTGCTAAAAGTAAAAAGCGTTTTAATGGATTGCCTGAACGATTGGCAAGTTGTAAAAATTCATCTTCTTGCATATAAGACTTAATACCAGTTGGGACTAAAGTTGGTTTTAAAATGTGATTTTCATTAGCTTTAGCATATTCAAATAAAGTTTTTATTCCCCAATTGATGCCATTTTCCCAGATACTTGGAATAATCATATCAATAGCCGCTTCAAAATCATAACCTGCCGCTTGTTTGGTTGCTCGTGTTGGTAAATTTAAATTGTCATTAGCAAATGTGCTGACAATTTCAAATCCTCTTTTTTTCATATTTCTCCCCACTTCATTTATTAGTATTCTATATTGACTAAAATTTTTCTTTAGTACAGCGTAAGTTAAACTGATGTTGGAATGAAAGAAGTTTGTGAATTGTGAACTGCGAATTTTCGGGTGGGGTGGCTCTGGGCGGAGGGTGTGGGCCCTGCTATGGCCGGGGAGCTTCCCTAAAATTTAAATAATATCGCTTGTA
>JAITWV010000016.1 GCA_031285105.1 Streptococcaceae bacterium
CTTTATAATAATATGGTTTATTAATACCAGCGCTAATTGAAATGGTAAACGGAATAGAATTAGGCTCTAAAAATATAAGACCTGTAACATCCGGACTAAAAGCGTTCGAAATCCAATTACTAATAATTTCTTCCCAATATTTATATTTTTCCAAGCGTTGATTCTCGTTTTCAAAAGCAACTGGTTCACCATTGTCGTATACACCAAGAAATATTTTCCCACCGCTATTACTATTTAAAAAAGAAACTATCTCTTCTTTCAGTTTTCTTGGCTTGTTTGAAATGTCTTCTTTGTATTCAATGTTATAACTTTCCAAATGAATCCCACCTAACTAATTATTTAATTTATTGTACCATAATACATTTGAGATGACTCTGCATCACATAATAACGAAAAATTGACGTGCAAGTTCTAAAATACGTTTAAAAAACCCACTACCATATTCTTTTGATAGAACTTTAGCCAAATCTGACAGAATATATTTCCCATATTCAGCTCTTTGTTGATTATCCCCCCATAACCAATCACCCAACAGATCGAAATCTTTTTCAAAAAGCTCTCGTTCTTTTCCAAAAAGATTTCGATCTCTTAACCAACTCCTCGAGATCTTTTTTCTCGCCGAAGGAAGACAACATAAAAACTCATCCAATTATTCAGCAAAAAGTTTTCTTTCATCTAGTAAATATAACGCCAATATTATTAAAAACATTGAAATAAAAGCAATAACTCCCCATAAAACACCAATATAGCATTTTTCGCAAGTAAACTACCAAACATTTGCATTTTCATTTTCCCACTCAATTCCTATGCTATTTTATTGATGTCGAGCAAATCGATAAAATAATTTATAAAGGAGGAACACATTATGAGCGTTCCGTACAATGTAGTGCCAAAAGTTACACCAAACAAACCTGAGGTACCTGTTAAGTATTTCGCTGTTGCCAAGTCGCGCAAAAAACGCACGTTGAAGGAGATTGCTAAAAAAGCTGCCCAAAATTCTTCTATCTCAACGGCGGATATACATGGTGCGATTATGCTAGTGACTGAGTTGATGTGTGAGTATTTGGCTGAAGGGGAATTGATTCAATTAGGTGACTTTGGTTCGTTTTCATTGAGTTTGTCAAGTGCTGGCACATCAACCATGGAAGAGTTCAATCCTAAGTCTATTCGGGTGAAGAAAGTTTTGTTCAAACCTGGAATTGAGTTAGTTGAAGCCATGCGTAATGTGAAGTTTGAGCGTTTGAAAAATTCTTCTAATGCTCCTGTGGAAAAAGAGGAGAATGCTCGTTTTATTTCAATTGAGGAAGATGTTGAAGAACTTTTGCCAATTATGGAAGATGAAATAGAATCTGAATAAGTACAAATGAGGCTGGGGCACATATAAATGTATGTCTCAGCCTCTTTTTCATTATTCAAATACTTTCTCGACTGAATAAATGCATCCTTGTCCCGTCATATATTTTCTCAACTCAGAAAATATATGTTAAAATATAGTCATATTTTCTGAGTTGAGAAAATATCAACTAATTTAAAATAAAAGGTGGGAAGAATATGATTCAAAGAAAAAACTATTTAGATTGGCTAATTAAAAATAAAAATAATGGCTTAATTAAAGTGATTTCAGGAGTACGAAGAAGTGGTAAATCAACTTTATTTGAACTTTATAAACAACACTTATTCAGTCTTGGAGTGAAGAAAGAACAAATTATTCATTTAAACTTTGAAGATTTAAGATATTTTGAACTTCGTGATTTTCTAATTTTAAATAAATTTATCCTTGAACAAATTACCACTAATGAAGTTTACTATATTTTCTTAGACGAAATTCAGCATGTTTCTAAATTTGAAGAAGTGGTAAATAGTTTAAACCTTCAAGAAAATTTAGATATTTATTTGACAGGAAGTAATGCCTATTTTATGAGTGGAGACTTAGCAACTTTACTGACAGGGCGTTATGTGGAGCTAGAAATTCTTCCATTATCATTTAAAGAGTATCAAAGTCAGTTTCCAAATATTTCTTTAGCAGATGTTTATGACATTTATAAAAAAACATCTTTTCCTTATCTAGTAAAAGTTGAAGATGCCATAATTATCAATGATTATATCCGTGGTGCCTATAATGATATTGCGATTAAAGATATTGTAACGCGCTATAAAATTACTGAACAAGATATTTTAGAGAGAACTTTACGCTTTTTAGTAAGTGCAGTTGGATCTGAAATTTCGATAAATAAGGTAACAAATACTTTAAAATCACAAGGTGTCACTATTTCCAATAATACTGTCGAACGCTTCATTGATGCTTTGGTAAATGGCTTGATTCTTTATAAAGCACCAAGATATGATATTAAAGGCAGAGAACTGCTCTCACGCTTTGAAAAATATTATGTGGTTGATTTAGGTTTTCGTAGACTTTTAGTACCTGATGCTAAAGAAGATGAAGGACATATTTTGGAAAACATTGTCTATTTTGAACTCAAGCGAAGATATTCTCAAGTTTATATTGGTAGAAGTGGAAAATATGAAGTTGATTTTGTCTGTTTAGACGCACATGCCAACCCAAGTTATTATCAAGTAGCTTTACAGACACTTGATGAAAAAGTTTTAAAACGAGAATTACATAGTTTGGAATTAATCGAGGATAGCTATCCAAAATATCTTTTGACCTTAGATTTCATTAACAAAGAAGCAAATTTTGGTGGAATTCTTAAGATGAATGCACTAGATTGGTTGATGAACACGTAAATATTAAAAAGGAG
>JAITWV010000108.1 GCA_031285105.1 Streptococcaceae bacterium
TTGTTACAACGACAGCTTGATGAGGCAGGTTTACTTGTTGATGACATCGTTATGAAGAATTATTTATTAAAATTAACAGATTTAGAAGTTGTTCCTTTAGATGACAATTTAAAAGACATTGGTAATATTCGTCTTTTTAAGATTAGTGAAATGGTTTATCAAAAAGATGAGTATTCCACATATAAATTTGCATCTGTCTTTAATTCAGTGCAAAACCTCAATAGTGGAGTATTTATAATCGCAGATAGCAATGGAAAAAGAACTGAATTTTATATGGGTGTGCGTTCTCATGATGAGAAACGTACAACTAAATCGTTGAAAGATACACTTCGGAATGCCTTGGTTGGTCAATTTCCAGGAGTAAAGACAGAGGATTTACTTGATCCTGATGCGCAGGAATTTCTTGATGATATAGATTCTAAAAATATCGTAGCTGTTTCGGGCATTGCTAAAAATAAAGATGAAGAATTTACTAGCAATGAACAGTTTATTCAAGGGCTTGAAAAGCTGGTTCTTGCTATGCAGGGAAAGAGATATACAGCTATTATGTTGGCGAAAAGCACACCAATAGAACAGTTAATTGAAATTCGTCGAGCTTATGAGAATATTTATACACAGCTATCCCCTTTTGCAACGACTCAAATAAGTTATGGTACAAACAGTTCTTCTAGCATCACAGATACATTTGGATACGGAAAAAGTAGTGGAACAACTTATACAACAAATGTAACCGATACTTCTGGTACAAGTAAAATAACAAATGAGAGTGTTTCAAAGGACAATACATTAAGCCGTGTTATGGGAGCACTTGGTGCAATCGGTGGTAGTGCAGCAGCTGCGATTGGTACTAGCGCAACAATTGCAAGTGGAGGAACTGCGACACCATTAACAGCACCCGTTATTGCTTTGGGAACTGCTGCAGCTGGTGCTGGTCTTGTTGCGGCATTTACGAAAAAAACTATCACAAAAGGAACTTCTGAAACTGAAAATGTCTCACACTCTGTTAGCATCAGTAACGGCGAGTCAGAAACTTCAAACGAAAATTATTCGTATTCCAAAGGGTTAACTGCTGGTGGTTCAGATAATATGCAACTTACCGTTCAAAATAAAACCTTGCTCAATACCCTTGAAAGAATAGATTTACAACTAAAACGTATTGATGAGTTTGAGAGTATCGGAATGTGGGAAAGTGCTGCTTATTTTTTATCTGATAATCAAGAAACAGCAGAAATGGCAGCAGGAACTTATCGTGCAATAATGAAAGGTGAAAATTCTGGTGTTGAAACATCTGCAATCAATTTTTGGGGACGTAGGAACACAAAACAATTACCACTACTCCGTGAATATATTCTAAACTTTATGCATCCGATTTTTGAATATCGTTCTACTGAAACGACTATCCCTGTAACAGCTTCTTCACTTGTCAGTGGAAATGAACTTGCCATACAAATGGGACTTCCAAGAAAATCTGTTAGTGGTTTTCCAGTTATTGAACATGCAGATTTCGGAAAGGAGATAGTTAAATATAATCGTAATGAAGGGAAATCAAACCTTTTAATTGGAAATATATTTAACATGGGAAGCAAAACCGAAGCCGAAGTGCGAATTGACCGCGACTCACTTGCTATGCATACATTTATTACAGGTTCTACTGGTTCTGGCAAAACAAACACAATTTCACAAATATTGTACAAAGCAAGAGAACAAAATATTCGTTTCCTTGTCATAGAACCAGCAAAAGGTGAATACAAAGACTCTTTTGGCGGCTACGAAGATGTAACAGTTTACGGAACCAATCCATATAAATTCCCAAATATGTTATACGTCAATCCATTTAGTTTCCCAGAAGATATCCACGTATTAGAACATATCGACCGACTGGTAGAAGTGTTCAATGCTTGTTGGCCGATGTATGCAGCTATGCCAGCAATTTTAAAAGAATCAGTTGAGCGATCTTATGAGGAAGTTGGATGGAATTTAAAAACTTCTAAAAACCCTGGAGAATTTCCAACCTTTGAAACTTTACTAGAAATGCTTCCAGAAGTTATTGATTCATCTGCTTATTCTGCGGATACAAGTAGTGACTATAAAGGAGCATTGGTTACGAGAGTTCGGTCATTAACAAGAGGCATTCATGGGCAAATTTTCAGTAAGGATATTTCAAATGAAAAACTATTTAACGAAAATGTGATTGTCGATATTAGTCGAATTGGCTCAAATGAAACTAAATCACTAATCATGGGTATTCTAGTTCTAAAGTTACAGGAATTTAGGATGTCAGAAGATAAATTTAACAGCCCATTGCAACATATCACTGTTCTTGAAGAAGCACATAATCTATTAAGAAAAACTTCAAGCGAGCAATCACAAGAAAGTTCGAATCTTCAAGGAAAATCAGTTGAGATGCTTGCTACAGCGATTGCCGAAATGCGAACGTATGGGGAAGGATTTATTATTGCAGATCAATCGCCGGGGTTATTAGACTTATCTGTTATTCGCAATACCAACACGAAGATGATTATGCGTTTGCCTGATGAAAATGATCGAATGTTAGTCGGAAAAGCAGCAGCCTTAAATGATTTACAAATAGCTGAGTTGGCAAAACTGGAAAAGGGAGTTGCGGCTGTTTATCAAAGTGATTGGCTTGAACCTGTGTTGAGTAAGATTGATAAGTTTGAAAATGCTAAACCGATGCCTAAGTTTGAGAATGCTGAGTTTGATTTTGAGGATCCAGAACAAATTTTAGCTCAAAAGTATTTGGGTGTAGTGTTCGGTTCAAGAAAATTTGAATTGATTAAAGATGAAGTGGATAATATTCGTAAATGGTATAAGAAACTACAAGTAAGTGAAAATGCAAGAGATATCATAGAATATTCATTGGCAGGCTATCAATTACCACCTGAAATGAAATTACGCTTATTAGTCGACTTATTGGGCAGAAAGTTTGATGAGGTTCATAATCGAAAAGAAGCAATTTCATTAGTGAATTTGGTATTACTTAGAAAATTTGGAATTGAATCTAATGACGAAATAACTCGTAATGCAGTTGAGTTATTGGAATTTTTGCCAGTTGATGCTTATAATGACAATGAAGATGTTTCTGAACTGGCTGATAATTTGAGGGGGGAATTACGATGATTGAAGTAGCCAGTTTAATAGCGAAAGAATTAGGTAAAAAAGCGGCTGAAATGGCTAAGAATGAGATTTCCAAAAAGTTAGATGAAAAATATAAAGGCCCAGGTAATTACCAAATAAAAGTTAATGAATCTATTGATAAAATGAAAGCACCCGAAAGCGATTCGGTCTTAACACAGCCAGAAAAAAAGGAAATCAGACATATTTCAACAAGAAACGAGAATTTAGAAGGAAAAAATCATCCTGTTACAAATGTCCCGTTTGCAAGAAAGACGATTGAGTATAATAATGAAAAGGTAGAAGGTGTTTTTCCAAAATTTGAAAGTGACTTTGATGCCCAACTACCACCAGATAAATATAAATCATCTGATGCTGTTCAAAATGCTGAGAGTAATAAACAATTAAAAAATAAAGTTGAATCAGATCCAGAATTTGCCAAGAAATTTTCAAAAGAACAATTAGAGCAAATCAAGAATGGCCAAACACCTGAAGGTTACACGTGGCATCATAACGAGACACCTGGGAAAATGGAATTAGTGGACAGTAAGATTCATGCCCAAACTGGACACACTGGAGGTAAAGAGATTTGGGGAGGTGGCAGACATGGATAAAAAAATAGAATGGAATTATGTAAAAGAAATTTCTGATGAAAACTTGATTTCGAAGTTTGAAAAAGAATTTAATTTTATTTTTCCTTCGGATTTTAAAGAAAACATCAATTTTCTAAATGGTGGAAGACCGGTAAAAAACAATATTGAGATTAACTTTAAAGGTAGAATATTTCAATCACTTCTTTCTTTTAACCCAACAGATTTAGATAACATTTGGGACTTAAATTTAGTTGATTCGGATTATTTTAAGAACAATTTTGTTGCATTTGGATTGGACCCATTTGGTAATTTATTTGTTTTTAGTAAGGATAGCAAGAAGGTCGGTTATTATTTATCTGAAGTGGATTCTGTTGAGTATGTTGCAGATAATTTTAGTCAAATGATAGAAAAACTTGAAGATTAACAACTTAAAAATAAACTAATGCTGTTCGATAAGTAAACAAGGACATATCTTGCTTTCAGCTAAACAAAACACTAACATCAATCAACAGGTGTTAGTGTTTTGTTTTTTGTAAGTAGGCATCCAATAATGTGGGTACTTCACTTCACTTCACAACAGATAAGGTCATTTTTTGTCGTTAAAACTACTATTAGCTAAATGCAATGACTTTTCATTTATTGTCTAGCCTAATTTTATAATCAACGTCATTATGTTAAAATTAGCTAAACAGCTTTTTGGAAGTAATTCATGTACATATACAAGAAAACACGAGTAAACTTGATAAAATAATCAATATCATTAATTTTGAGGATTATCATTAACAAAGGAGAAAGTACAATGGAAAAGAAATTAATTCGTCGTCAAGGAAGAACTGAAAGAATCACAACATCAGCGACGGACACTCTTAAAGAGACACTTGCATTCCATAAAGTAAGCCAAAAAGAATTTGCTTTTCGCCTAGGAGTTTCTCAAGCACACATTTCAGATATTTTACTACGAAGAAAATTTATGAGCGAAGAACTAGCCTTAAAAATTGAAGCAGTGACCGGTTTACAAGCAGAATTTTTACTTCGTAGAGACTTTTTATGGAAAATGGAGCAGATGCATAATAGACATGCTGATTTTGATAATTTAGAGAAGTTTGAATGGGCTTTAGAGGAGTAATTTAAATAGATGTTCGGTTTTTAACCCCTATTTTCCCCAAAAACTTCCCCTAGGTAAACGACTTCAAATACCATGGTAAAGAAATGTTTTTACCATGGTATTTGAAGTCGTTTACCATTGTAAAAAAAATTTCTACCTAAGAGGCAAAAAAAGAATAATATTCTATTGTAAATATACTCTCATGTTTCGTGTTCTAGCTATATTTCTTCTATGCTTACAAACAAATAGATGTTAAGAAATACACCGCTATTTAACTAGAGGTGTATTTTTTAGGTTATCCAAATGCATATTCTAAAGGTTCAATCGTGTTTCTTTTCAATTCCATCAATGTCATTTTATACGCAAAATCGTGTCTTAACAAAAATTCTGCAGAAATACCAGTAACCATTTCTATTTTAATAGCTAACTCATCTGTTAAAAATTTACGTCTATTTAAAATATCTGAAATGTATGGCTGACTGACTCCTAGGCGCATAGCAAATTCTTTTTGAGACATATTATGTTCTTTCAATGCTTGAGCTAAAGTATCTGCAGCAGATGTACTGACACTTTTTTTTATTGGAAAACTTCTATTTAATTTCTCGGTCATAATTGTTTTCATCTCCTTAATGGTAATCTTCAATTCCTGTAATCATAATACTTACAGCATTTTCTGGTTTTGTTGTTAAATTATCGTCTGAATCAAATGCTTTAAAGATTAAACGGTAATTTCCAGAAACATCAATTGCAAATTCATCCTTCCTTACACTTTTGAGGTTATGCCTACGAGGTGGTTCGGGTTTTGCGGGTATCTCAGCTAAATTTTTGGCAACAATTAGTTGGTCTCTTCTTAAAATGATATTTTGGGATAAGGTTCCATATTGCTTTTTAATAAGGGCATCATCGCTCATAATGCGGTTGAGTTTACTCGTTTGTCCGAATACTTCCATAATTCTCCTTATAGCTAATTAGTTATAAAATTATTATACTTTAAATAAAGATAATTGTCCAAGCGATTGATTAGAAATATTTGCTGTAGTTATGTGAATATCATTAGAAGTCTTTGAGAGTCAACCGCACGAATATTATGATCCAATTCCCAAACAGCCTAATCTGCTGAAAAATATCTTTGGGGCGAATGAATATACTGCTTTTAAAAAAACATATTAAGATAGTACAAATACGTTTATAATAGAAGAAACAATTCATCCGGAGGTTTACAATGCAAATTTTTTTAAGAAACTGGGAAACAACAGACGCACCTAGATTATACGAATTAGCTAAATCAGAAAAAGTCGCCTTACTCACAGGTTTCAGCCCCCACGAATCAATCGAAAAAAGTGGAAAAATTATCCAAACCATCCTTCACAAAAAAGGGCACTACGCGATTGTTTTAAAACAGACCAATGAAATTATCGGCAATATTGGAATCGAAGAAATTTCACCAGAAAAAGAAGATGAGCATTGGAAATCAGGGGAGTTGGAACTAGGTTTTTGGCTAGGAGAAGCGTATTGGGGGCAAGGTTACATGAAAGAAGCACTAGAAGTCGCACTAGATAAAGTATTTCGTGAACACAATGCGAAAAAAGTTTGGTGCGCGTATCAAGAAGAAAACAAGCAATCACAAAAGTTTCAAGAAAAGGCTGGATTTGTCTATCATCACACCAAGGAAATGCAGTGGAATGAAGCATTGGGCTATTTTTATTCGCTAGTTGTCAATGTGATGACCAAAGAAATATATGAGGAAGTTAGAAGCGTATATTGAACCAGTGAACCAAGAAAAAGGATTGTTTAAAACTACTCATCTGATATACAATGTTTTATAAAAATAAAAAATAAAGAAAGAGCCCAACCCACATGTATATAATCATCTCACCAGCCAAGAAAATGAACATCAACCCTGATGACTTTCCGGTGCAAAATCAACCTATATTCCTAAAAGAAGCCAACCAATTGATGGAAATTATTCAAGGTTTATCTATAAAGGAAACAAAAGAACTCTGGCAATGCAATGATAAATTAAATGAATTAAATTACCAAAGATTTCAAAAAATGCAGCAAACACAACCACTCACACCAGCAATTATGTCTTATGAAGGGTTGCAATATCAAAGTATAAACGCTGATTTGATGTCTCAAGAACAACTAGATTATCTTGAAAAGCATCTTCGGATTTTATCAGGATTTTATGGAATTTTAAAACCTTTTGACGGTGTTGTTCCTTATCGCTTGGAAATGCAGGCGAAATTGCAAGTCAGCCCTTTGATTAAAAATATGTATCAATTTTGGGATGAAAAATTATTTCAAGAATTAGCCAACGAAAAATTAATCATTAATCTAGCTTCAAAAGAATACAGCAAAGCGATTACCCCTTATTTAAACGAGCAAACGACATTTTTAACAATTTCTTTTGCCAGTTTTTGCACAGATAAACGTACAGGTATCCGTAAAGCTCGTGCCAAAGCGACTGAATCAAAAATAGCACGCGGACAAATGGTGCGTTTTATGGCGGAAAATCAGATTGAAACGGTTGAAAGAATAAAAGAATTTTGTGATAGTGGTTTTTCTTTCAATGAAGAGTTATCAACTGCAGATCATTTTACTTTTACGAAGTGATTTACCTAGAAATAAAGAAGGCTAGAAGAAGTATATAGTGGTGAATCGAGCGCTTAGGCTTGAGTAAATTTTACCCCAAGGGCACTTCCTTTGGGCGCTCAAATCAGAGGTTCTTCGCTCGCGAAGGTTCTCTGATTTGAAAATTTAGCTCAAGGCTGCTCGAATGAACCCGGATTAGTAGTATGCCTGTTCTAGCCTACTATTTAGTTAATTAATCGTAGAGGGAACTTCCAACTCCACGTTTTTATCTTCAACTTTTTTCATCCGAACGAGTGGTGATACTAACAAAGCAATTGCTGGTAAAACAACAATCGAAAGTTCTGGTTGTCCGCTGAATAATTCAAACAATCGTCCACTCAAAAAGCCAACTGCTGCATAAGAGCCAAACATAATCGTCATGGCAAAAGACATCACTTTTCCGACGATATCTTCTGGTGTATGTTGTCCTAAATAAGTAAAGAAAAGCATCGAAAACATCGCCATCAAGCTATTGACCAAGAATAAGCCAATAATAATTGCTAGATAAGCAACAAAATCACTATTGGTCAATCCAAAGACAGCAGCAGTGATAATTAACACAATTGAACCACTAGCTAATAATGGTTGTGTCTTTTCAATCGTAATCTTTTTCTCAAATTTTCCTAAAACAAGAACCCCAATAATCCCACCAACAGCAATCGCCCCTTGCGCAAATCCTAAGCGAGTTTCATCCATTTGCAAGATGGTTGTGATAAATACTTGTGGAATGAAAAATAAAACAGGGCCTAAAATTAAAGCCATCAAACACATAGCAATCGTTGCTTTTTGTAAGGTTTTATTTTCTTTAAAGATATAGTTAAAGCCAGTTTTGGTATCTTTGGCAATCATTTTGATCACAGTATCGGTTGATTTTTCAGGTTTTGTAAATGGCATCTTGATGAGTGAATTTAGCAGCATCGAAATGACGTAAAATCCAGCGCTAATATAAACGACCGTTGATAAGCCAAATGAACGCATGATGAAACCAGCAAACATTGGAGCAGCCACTCCTGAGCCTAACATCATAATCCAAGTCACTTGATTAGCACGCATCAACTCTTCCATTGGAATCAACGAGTAAACGGCTGTTTCAAAGCTAGCAGATGGAAATGTTTGTAAAATCGTAACCACTATTAACATGATAATTGATAAAATCATGACATTTAAGTGCCCTGTTAAAATAACATAAAGCACAATGGCGATGGCTGTTAAAAATTGGAAAAAGGTAACGACATTTTTTTTGTTTAACCTGTCTGCCATCACTCCGCCAAATGGATTAAATAAAACCATTGGAATCCAAGAAAACGCCATAACGGTTCCTAAAAGCGCTGGATTATTGGTCGCCATTAGTATGTAAAGTGGTAAGGCAAAGTTAATTAATGAACTGCCT
>JAITWV010000139.1 GCA_031285105.1 Streptococcaceae bacterium
TGAACCAAAGCAAACGGAAGAATATTTGGAAGTGGTAAATGTAGCAGATTTTCAAGAGTTCTCTCAGGCATTTACGAACCCCAACGTAAAAGAAATTATTTTAAATGCAACCATTCAACTAGAAAACACGCTACAGGCAAGAGTGGGGAATCTCGTCATCAATGCCCAAAGATATGATTTGATTAAAAATATGCAAGAAGTACAACTCAATGTCGATGGGGATTTAACAATAAAAAATTTACAAGCAATAACAGGGGCAACTAGTCAACTACCATTCATCGCAATAACTGGCGATCTTCATTTTCTAAGCGAATCAGTTGAAGAAACTTCCTTAAATATTGGCATAAATTCTCTAGCAACAGCTCAAAATATTCATCTCGAAAACCAACAATTCATACTGAATAACCACTCAATAAACAGCAACTTTTTAACTGCCCAAAATTTAATTCATTTAAATAATACAAAAATACCTTCTTTTACTTTAAACAATGGAAAATTATTTTCAACACCCAATTTAAAAATTAATAATAGCATCTTAACTGGCACAATGATAGGCAGTGGCTTATTTTGGGAAGCGACAGCAAATGTTATACAAACAGGTAGCCTCATAATAGAAGATAACGCAAAAATAACAATAGAAAAGAATGCGGGAAATTTAGAAGTAATCAAGACACCAACAAGCTTCAATCAATTGGATATTAACATAAGTGGTGCATCTTCATTAGAGATAACTTCTACCAATGCCAATCAAGGAATAGTTGTTAGCCTACAAGCAAGAACATTGAATTTTACTGTTGATACGAGCGCGAAATTTATAGTGAACACTTATAACACACAATCCACCCAAGCAACCGTGTTATTAGAAGGCGAAGTAACCTTGGCTGTGAAAACTAGTGGTGAATTTACAATTAATCGTGGGCAACAAAATCAAAAAAATAGTGGTGCCGGTCCAACCTTACAAATCAACGGTAATTATGAAAGAAAAATGAACGTTAATACCCAAGGGCAATTACTTTTAAGACATTGGGGCACTGGGCAAACAGCACCAAATACCAATTCGACCTTACTGTTAGGGCCAATTTCTAAACCAAGTACCATTACCTTAAAAGACATCGACTCACGAATTAATTTTTATGCAGAAAGTGGGGAGAGTATTTGGTCTTATGGTAGTGTTACTTTGGAACAGACGTTAGGTTTCTTTGAAATGTGGGCGCGTCCTCACTATACCAGTAGTTTGAGCACTAGTTCAGGAACAATTTCTGTTGGTCAAAGTGACTTTATTAACATGAGTATTACGCAACCACAACACTTTGATTTTTGGAACATCACGCAAAGTTTGATTAATTATACAGCAACAAATGATGGACTTTTTCATAATCGAGGAAATAACGTAGGTTCACGAAGGATTGCTTTTTATGATACAGGTGTCCAGGCATGGGGGCGTTATTCGTTTGATGTGGATTACACCCAAAAACAAACACCACAAGGGCAATTAAACCCAGGACCACTTTTCAATAACAGTAACGTGACGTCTTTGATTATCGAAACTTACCAAGTCTTCTTGAATGGAGGAGCAAATAGTATCGTTGGTAACGGTTGGGCACAAGGAGAAGGGATTTATGCTTTAGCGCCAAAAGGCAATCAAAGTGCTTTAGGATATACCACACGTCTAGGTTCTTCCAATATGAGAGCAGAAGTCAATATTCCCAAAATAAGAACGATTAGACAACCAACCAATGCGGATAAAACAATTGCACTAGGGCTTTATCAAGAGCATACCAGTTCCTATCCATGGCTAGCAACTCAGCCAAAACCAACAGATATTCCCTTTACAAACCCAGGAGTTTACATGAGTGCCATAGTAAATGACAATAATCAATCACGACTTTTACAGCTTGAAGAATCCTACGTTGAAGATGACTGGCATTATTTTAAATTAACTCCCGAAGAATTTTTGATTGCTCAAAGTACGATAAGTATTACAGATGTTTCAAAGGTTATTGATACGAATACGATTTGCTTTTTAGATAAAAGTGAGCCAATTCACTTAAAACCAGTCTTAGATGTGATTCCTCCTAAAACGATTGAATTTACAAATGACTTACTCAATCCAACAGATAACCACGACCATCAACGACTTATTCGTACAATACCTGAAGATATCACCAAGTTAAGTGGAACTAGTGAAATAGGAAGTTATGTCTTTTTGAAAAGATACAACGAAAATGGAATACCAGAATTAATTTCTGAAGTGATTGCAAGTAAAAACGGCAGTTGGGAAATTGATTTTGGGAAACATTTATTACCAGGAGTTACTTTGCAAGATGAAGATAAAATTGCCGTTGTTTTAATAGATAATAGTCAAACAAGTCCAGATGATTTGGGAGAAAATGCGTGGAATCGCTTGGATCATACAGAGTTAATTGATCGAGTGATTCAACAAGTGAACGGAATAAACTATGGTAATCTACAAATAATCCCTGAAATAACTGAAAATATGTATCATTATCCAAGTGATTGGCTTGATCGAAGAATTAGTGATGCCAATTATCGACAGTTTGGCTTAGCAACCGTCTTACAAATTGAAAAGAGCGGTCAATTGACTTTAACAGTGCCAAGTTTTCATTTTGGTAGACACATGATTACCAACCAAAAACAAATCTTGCCTCCAGTTGCAAACGGTGTGGATAATGCTTTAACAATAGATGATACAAGGACAAAAAGTTTACGGGGCGATTGGGTTTTACAAGTGAGTGTTGGTGAATTTTTCTTTAGGTCTGATGTTGAAAGAAAAAATTCATTAAAAGGAGCAAAAATTATTTTACCAAATGAAATAATACTAAACTCTGATAATTCAAGTCAAATAGTGGCTTCATGGTTCCTAACAACTCCTCAAACCCCTTCCTCATGGGAGTTGACTCAAGAAGAGTTACAAGAAAAGACTCGTTTGATTATTCCAGAAAATACACCACTACATGCTCAAAGGTATCGTTCAATTTTAACTTGGACATTATCAGGACAATTGCCGTAAGAAAGGAGAGCCAAATATGAAATTAACAATTATTAGCCATTTGTTTCTCCTTAGTTTTGGAGTAACCAATGTTTATGCCAATACAACAGCCACAAGTCCAGGAGCGCTAATGTTAAGTCAAGAAGCAGCAAATGTTGTTACAAACACACCAAGCACAAATTTGCCAAAGACAGGCGAACT
>JAITWV010000160.1 GCA_031285105.1 Streptococcaceae bacterium
AAAGAAACCGAAGATTTGCCCTTTTAATTAAATAACAAAAAGAGGAAGAAATCCAAAATGGAAATCTTCCTCTTTCTTTTGTTTAAATTTCTTCATCCACACCAGTTGACAAAGAGCCCAAAATCAGAGGTTGGGACACACAGATATGTTTGTCGCAGCCTCTGATTTTATTTGATTAAAAATACAAACTATGTCGAATTTCGATTGAATTTATCTACAGTCTTAACAATATATTGCTATTGAATTGAATTAGTCAAATTTTCTGCTTTAAAAAGATGCTTTATGTCTTTTTAAAGCTCTATACAAACTACTTTGATTCTTGTATCCAATACTAAGTGCTAAGGAACCAATAGGAATGTTTTTTTCTTTAGATTTATCGATTGCCCAATTAAGTTTTAATTTGCGACAATAATCTCCAAAAGTTTCTCCTAGATGTTCTTTAAAGAGATAGTGAATTTTTCGCTCGCTACAAAATATTCTTTCACTTATTTCTAAAACAGTAAAGCTTTTAGATAAATCAGAATGAACTAATTCAATAATCTGATTAATCTGACTATTAAAAATAATTAACTTATTAATTTCTTTATTTATATTTGAAAATATTTTTTTTATTTCGATAGAACTAAGTTTAGGTAGTGTATTTGAAATATCATGTTTATTTAATAAATATCCTCCAAATATCAAAATTGCCGAATAACCTCGCATTAAATGAACTGGTTTAAGTACATATATATAATTTTTTTCATTAAAGAAAGTGAAGTACTCCTGAGTTATTTCTAACATTTCAACAGCAGCTTTTTCAAGTCTTTGTGCTTGAGTATATTCATCTAAAAAGGACCAACTTTCTTTTATAAGTTTATTTTGAAAGAAATATCTAATAAAATTTTCTTCATAACAAGCTACTTTAGCAAAAGGAACATCTGCTTTGGATTCAAAGAAATTGCAAAGTTTCTGAAATAAGATAAGATTATGATTCATACTCTTCCTTTCTGCCTCAATTAAAGGCTACGCATGTTAAATATCATATAAAAATTTTTTAATTATTTATCAATGAAAACAAAAAATGCTGGATGGTTGTTGCTACTGAAAATCATAACATAGATAATCTAGATATCAAAAGAAAGCGCTTAATATGGTTTGATAAATAAATTTGCGCTTAAAGGTATAATGTTTTCGCTTTCGGTTATTTTTTTTTCATTCCATCATTGTATTATTAAGCTAGATAATTTGATTTTTTCAAGAACAGAGGTGATGATTATTTTCTTTACGAACCTATTAAAAATAATAAGGTATTCTTTGATTTCAGATTGTATCACATTCTTAAAATTATTTTTGGCAACATTAATACTTTCTATTGCTTCAATAACTACAGTTTTAGTTTCATCGATAATGTTAAACATGATACAAGAACAAGATTTTAAAGATATATACTTAGTATTGGTTGGTTATTTGGTTATCTCTGTTATAACAGAAATTTTTTCGAATAGGTTAAATATTTTTAATTTGAAATATAAAGAGGAGTTAGATTTTTTCTTTAGTGTACTTTTGCTTGAAAAATCTAATAAAACTCAACTAAAAAAATTTGAAAATCCCTCATATTACAATGCTATGCAAAGAGCTGAAATTGCAGGAGGGCAATTTCCTTTTCAAATAATGACAAGTTTGATTCAATTGTTTTTCAACTTTTTACTTTTTGTTTCTTATTCCTCAATTTTACTTAATTGGAATCAAGTTTCTCTTGTTTTGATTGTTGGATGCCCTATTATTTTTTGGAAAATAGTAAATAAGCACAGTGATAATGAGTATACTGTAGCCTTTGAGCGAACTAATAATGTTCGAAAAAGCTGGTATTATGCTCATTTGCTTAATAAAATTGAAAATGTTAAAGAAACAAGAATATGGGGATTAGAAAAAATTTTTCTAAAAGAATTTAAATATTTTAGAAAAAAATTTATGGATGAAAACTATTCTTTGAATAAAAGGAAATATGATATTCAACTTTTCTTTCAGATTATTTTAACGATTATTTCGTTTTTATTGATAGGGTACGTTATTTATAATTCTTTACAAGGGAAGATATTGGTTGGAGATTTGATGCTTATAATAACATCTATTGCAAACACTAAAAGTTTAACAAGAGAAATAATGCAATATTTAACAACGATTCATCAGAATACATTGTTTTCTAAAGATTTAATAGTCTTTATAGAATCTGATGAAAATCATGATCACGTAAGAGATATTAAAATGGAAGAGATTAAAATAAGAAAAATTTCCTTTAAAGATGTTTCTTTCTCATATATAGACGGAGAAAATGTTATAGATAATTTCAATTTTGATTTTTGTGAAAATACCAATTATCTGATTGTTGGCAAAAATGGCTCTGGTAAATCAAAGATAAGTTAATGTCATCAGATAAAGCAAATACAATTTTTAATAATTATATTACTCATTATAAAAATCAACATGATGAATCTTATGAAAAGAAAACATTTTTTACACTTCATGCTAGAAATATGCAATATAGCATAGATAAATTTTTTCTGAAGTGGCGAAAATAATATAAAAAATGGAGGAATAAACGATGGATACACAAAGAAAAGATGATTTCAATCTCAATTTATTTGTAGAGGAGAGGTTTGATGAAACTTCTTTAGAGAAAGATGGAAAAATCGCATGGTCAGTTTTTGGTTGTGGAGGTACAACAATTCCTTGTGCCTTAGCAACTAATGCAACGAAGAGAAATTGCGTTACAAGACCTTGATTTATTCAGGAAAGAAGGGAAAACATATGCAACCAAAAATCATTAGTGCGCAACAATTAGTCAATTTTAGAATTTTTGTTGAATTTGATAATGGGGAATTTCGTTTTATCTATCCAACAGACTTCAATGTATCAACATTAGATTGGCCAGATACAGCTGAGTTTAAAGTTACTTCGGATGGAAGAATTCATGTAAAAGATGATTTTTATATTAATTCAAAAGAAGCCTATAGCAAAGGTTCAAAAACACTAAAAGCTATAAACATGAGTAAAAACATTCTATAAACAACAAAACTCTCTAAGGATAATTTGATATTCCTTAGAGAGTTTTTTCATTTAAAATTAAATTTGTTTCCCACTCTTTTCAACGACAAGATAACGATAAGGGTCATCACCTTCTGAATGAGTTTTAATGTAAGGATCCTCAGATAAAACAGCATGAATTTGTTTACGCTCAAACGCTGGCATCGGCTCTAAGAAAACTGGTTGTCCGCTACGTTTGACTTGTTGAGCTGTTCTTTTAGCTAAACGAACCAGGACTTCTTTGCGTTTTTCACGATAATCGCCAACATTCACCACAACTGAAAGTTTATCCTTAGCCACTCGGTGAATGAATACTTGTGAAAGATATTGAAGAGCATTCAAAATCTTCCCATGCTTGCCAATTAAAATGCCTTGTTTTTTGCTTTCTAGATTAAAGATAATCAATGAACCTTCTCGATTAACTTTGACTAAGGCAGGAGCACCAATTTCTTTAGCAATTTTCGTTAAATACTTTGCTAATTCCGCCACTGCTTCGTTTTCATCTAATCCTTCTAAAATGGCACTATTTTCTGATTCAACCGCAGAAACGGAATTTTGAATTTCTTTGGTCATTTCAACTTCTTGAGTCTCTTCAACAACCGTTTTTTCTTGTTTTTCTTCAGTAATTGCTGGTTGTACAACAGGATTTTCTTCTGGGACAATTACTGGTTCATTAAAATTTGCATCAGTATTTCCGGCATTTTTTTCGGCTTCGGCTTTTTTGACTGCTGCCACAACTTGTGACAACTCAACCGTTGCTTCACTGGCTGATTTCACAGGATCAGATTTGGCGCGAACTTCATCTGGCACTCCACGAATTGCTGAACGGTCTGCTTGCATTTTCACATCCTCAGCAATCGGCTTGATATCGACTCTTGCTGGTTTTTTAAAGAAACCAAAAATACCATTGCTCCCTGAATCTTTTATTTGAATATGGGCCTTCTCCTTAGCAATACCCAAATCTTTTAAACCTTTTTCAATTGCATCTTGTACATTTGTACCTGTGTAGATTGACATATAATTCCTCCAATTTTTTACGAATACTAGTAGGTTCCCCTCTATTATACCTAAATGCGAGAAAAAGGTAAAATTTACAGGTTAAAAAAGCTTTAGACAGCTCATTTACTGAAAGTTTTCAGTGTATGTGTTACAATGCAATGGAATAAATTTTAGGAGAAGATACCCCACATGATTAACGCTATTGTATTTGATGTAGACGACACGATTTATGATCAACAAGCACCATTTAAGCGCGCAATTGAAAAGATTTTCCCTTATTTTGACATGAAGGATATTAACAAAGCTTATATCCGTTACCGTCATTATTCAGACGTTGGTTTTCCCCGAGTATTTGCTAAAGAGTGGGATATCAATTATTTTCGTTTTTGGCGAACCAATGAAACATTAAAAGATTTAGGTTATGATGAAATCACTGAGGAAGTTGGAAAAGCTTTTCAAGAAACCTATGAAGAAGAATTAGATAATATTCAAATGCTTGACGAAATGCGTTTAACTCTGGATTTTTTAAGGGAGAAGAAAATTCCAGTCGGTTTAATCACGAATGGACCAACTGAGCATCAATTAAAAAAAGTAAAAAAATTGGGTTTATATGAATACGTTGAACCAGGTCGTGTGATTGTTTCTGGTGCGACACCTTTTCAAAAACCTGAAAAAGAAATCTTTAATTTAGCTGCTAGACAATTTGGCATGAACCCTGAAACAACACTTTATGTTGGGGATTCTTATGATAATGATGTCCTAGGATCAAATCGCGGTGGCTGGAAATCTATGTGGTTTAATCACCGTGGACGAGAAATTCCAAAAGGAAAAGAACGTCTACATGATGTCGAAATTGACTCTTTTGAACAATTATTTGGGGCAGTAAAAGTTCTGTTTGACTTGCCGGATAACAAATATATCATGGATTTTAATGACAAAACCAACCCAATTTTAGAACAAGGAATTCAATCAGGTATGATGATTGCTGCTGAGAAAATGTTAGCGCAAGATTTTGATGTCATGCGTGTGGCTGAGATTTTGGAGTTGTCAAAAATGGAGATTAAACTCTTGCTTTTGAAGGGATATAAGTAAAGAAGAGACTAGTGCATCTTAGATGGTGTGCTAGTTTCTTATCTTTATATAGTTGTTTCTTGTCTAAAACTCGTTAATAATATCTTTTTTGGTATTTTCAAATTCTCATTTGTTTGTTATGATAATATTATGAGAAGTATAAAGGAGATTGTATGGAAAATTTTAATATTCGACTAGAAACGCCTAGTGATGATTTCGCAGTTGAAAATATGACCAGAGATGCTTTTTGGAATCAAATTATGAATCCGACAAGTAAAATTTGTGATGAGCATTATTTAACACACAAAATTCGTCGCAGTTCAGCGTATGTGCCGCAGTTAGATTTTGTCGCAGAAATTGATGGGCGAATTGTGGGCAATATTGTTTATACGCAATGTCAAATAACAAAGGATAATGACATCAAGCACACGATGCTGACCTTTGGACCATTAGCTGTACATCCAGATTTTCAAAACAAAGGAATTGGTCAAGCATTGATGAAACACTCTTTTGAAGTAGCAAGAAAGCTTGGTTATAAAGCTATTTTTATTTTCGGTCACGCAGATTATTATCCAAAAGTCGGATTTGAACGTGCAGGAGAATATGGTATAACCGCATCTGATGGTTCAACCTTTGATGCATTTATGGTTTATCCTTTATTGCCCAATGCACTAAAAGGAATTAAAGGAAAATTAACCATCGATCCAGTTTTTTATTCAATAAATGAAGCGGATGTGTTAGAATTTGACAAGCAATTTCGCGTGAAAAAACGTTACATAAAAAAACGCATCTCTTTATTAGACGGAAAAATTAGCGAGGGTGCCAAAGAAGCAATCACTGAGTTAGTATTTAAGTTTTTAGATGAAATGCCTTTTAAAAGTGAGCGAGAATTATTAGAACTTGAAGGCATGACACAAAAAGATATAAAAATAATAAAAAAAATTGTCCGAGAATATGGCATTATGTGGGGCAAATAGGAGTAGCTATGTTAGGGTTAAACAGCAAAAAATTAAGACTGATTCGCTTAAATGAAGAACATTTTAAATTATTGTTTCAAGATTTCCGTAAATTAGAAAAACGAATGGATGCTTTTCCTTCAAAACAGGAACCAACCAATGAATACCTAGAGGCAATGGAAGTTTCATTAAACGAAGGCATCCGTGATTTTGAAAATTTCCAATGGTATGCGCCGTGGCAAATTATTGATAAAAAAGAAAATCAAATCATCGGAAGTATTGGTTTTAAAGGCAGCCCTAATGAAAAAGGTGAAGTTGAAATTGGTTATGGCATCAATGAAGAATTTCAAGGATTAGGACTAGCCACCGAGGCAGTGAGTGTTCTTTCCAGATGGGCATTCAGGCAAGGAACAGTCAATACAATCTTTGCAGAAACGAAAAAAAATGACCTTGCTTCGACTCGTGTTTTGGAAAAAAACAATTTTAAACATGTCGGAAAAAAAGAGAATTCTATTTATTGGCAGTTAAATAGATAAAAGGAGTGAAAAATGGAAAAGTGGCTTGATGAATATTTAAAACAAAAACCTTTCACCACAGCAGACTATCAACCAGAATGGCAAGCACATCGCTATCTCATAAATGGCAAAATGTTTGCGATGATTGGTGGAGATAAAGAAGGAACTGAAATTCTGACCGTAAAGCTAAAACCAGAAAATGGCGAGATGCTACGCGAAGAATTTAAAGACAGTATTGTTCCAGGTTATTACATGAATAAAATTAACTGAACGTAATCAGGGAATTATCTAAAAAAAATATAACTCCCTAAAAAGCCCAATAAATACGCACATCATCAATACTAACTTCTACTTTTTCAATAAGTAAATTAACAATCTTCTTTTGTTCATCATAGCCCATTGTGCGAATATCTGCTTCTTGCACTAATATATTCTTAATATTTTCAGCAGCCAGTTGTTGGCTGTTTTCTTGTGTTTCAGCAATGATTTTCTCTTTAATTGCTGATATTTCAAATTGAATGGGTGTTGATTGTTTTTTCAATTCGTCCATTGTAACCATATCTGCCATGTATAGATTAGATAGTTTTTGTAGCTTTTTTTGTAAATTTTCAATTTGATTTTCAAATGCTGAAATGTCAAACGGCTCTTGTTTATTATCAGAAATCATATCCTCAATGATAGAGGGTTCTTTTTGAATTCGGTATATTTCAGCAATGATTTTATTATCAATGTCTTCTTGCTTATATCGTGGAGTATCACACTTTTCGCCAT
>JAITWV010000171.1 GCA_031285105.1 Streptococcaceae bacterium
TAAAAGAATAGGCGTTTTTAAATGTATCTGCCACAATTCTTCTAGTTGCTGACCAGTCATATCTTTTACTAACGTGTAATAGCTAATGCCACTTGCAAAAATAATCATATCGATTTGGAAGAGTTGTTCTAAAAAGCTAGGAATCATCTCTTCTTTTGTCATGTCTAAGGATACCATAAAAAAATCTTGTTTTGGATACTTTGCTTGTAATTTCTGTAATATTTTTAATGTTTTTTTATTATTTTTGTAATAATGTAAGTAAAGTGAATACCCCTCATCTGCCAATTTAAAAGCAATTGCTTCTCCAATATCACCAGAGGCCCCCATAATTAATGCTGCACTCATTTTTTCACCTGAGCAGGATTCACAATAAAGGTGCTCATACTTTCAAGTTTGATAAATTTCTTAGCAGTAGTAAGCACATCTTCTAGCGTAATTTCTTTAATTATTTGTGGCAAATCAAAAAGGGTGATATCACCAAATAAACTTTGTGAAAATTGATTGGCAATGTACTCCAATGAATTAAGAGACTGCAAAGACTTACCTAAAATGCGTTTTTTCAATAATTCAAGTGTGTACTCATTCATTTCTGGTGAGCTTTCAAAGTTTTCAATCAGCTGAGTTACTTCTTGTAAAGCGACTTTTGGTGTATTGCTATCTCCTGAAACCATAAACAAATGCCCCATACGATCAAGGCTAAATTCTTCATCAAAGGAGTCATCAACTAATCCTTCATCGTACCAGTTTAAATAGCGTGAACTGGTATCACCAAACAAGAGTTGACCGAATAAATTCATGGATAATTTATATTTCAATAATTCACGCTTATCTTCTGGCAATTCATCTTCTCCACGTAAACCTAAAATAAATTTTGGACGAGCAACTTCCATCTCAATTTCACGATGTTTGATAATTGGTGAAAGTTTCGGTAAATGACGTTTTATCTCACGAATTGGTGCAAATTCTTTAGAAGCTTGATTTTCTTTAATAAACGTCATCATCTCTTTGGCATCAAAGCGACCAACAACAAAAAGCGTCATATTGCTTGGATGATAAAAGGTGTGATAGCAAGCATAAAGCGTTTGAGCAGTGATTTGATTAATACTTTCAATGCTTCCAGCAATATCCACTGATAACGGATGATTAGGGTATAAATTTTGCAAAATACCAAAGAATAAACGCCAATTAGGGTCATCTTGATACATTTGAATTTCTTGACCAATGATTCCTTTTTCACGTTCAACAGAATCTTCTAAAAAGTATGGATGTTGCACAAAATCAATCAGGGTTTTCGTATTTTCATACACTTTATCTGTGGTTGAAAATAAGTAACTCGTTTTAGTGAAGGAAGTAAAGGCATTGGCTGAAGCACCTTGTAAAGAGAATTTTTGGAATACATCGCCTTCTTCTTCTTCAAACAATTTATGTTCTAAAAAGTGAGCAATACCGTCTGGGACATGAATAAATTCTTCGCTATCAATGGGCAAAAATTCATTATCCACTGACCCATAATTTGTTGTAAATAAGCCATAAACTTTATTATAATCAGGTTTTGGTAAGAGAAAAACTTTTAATCCGTTGGGTAAAACTTCTTCATAAAGGGTTTCTTTGAGTGATTCATAAACTTTTTTTTGCATTAATTTTCTTCCTCCAAACTACCTTCTAAGAAATAAACCGCTGCTAAATGGATATTTTTTGCCACTTCTTTAATATCTTCAATCGTTACAGCATCAACTTTTTCTTGCCAATCTTGTGATTTCATATAACTTTTAGGTAGTAATTCTTTCATAAATTCAATTTCAATTAACGTATTTGGTCGATCTAATCCTTGTAAATAAGAACTTTTCAACATTTCTTTGGTTTTATTGATTTCCTCATGATGAATTTGTCCAAGTTTCATTTCTTCAAGTGCTAAGTGAATGGACTTCATCACTTGCCCACGATTTTTGCGATCAATTCCTGCACCAACTTTTAAAATCCCACGAAAACTATCATAAGAACTTTGAATTGTATAAGCCATACTTTGTTTTTCACGCACATTTTGGAACAATTTTGAATGTGGATAAGCACCAAAAATTCCGTTAAAAACTTGTAAGGCAATATATTCTTTGGAGTCATAACGATAAGGCAAGTGATAAGCTAAGGCAAGTTTTGATTGATTAATTGGCTCGTGATCAATTTGTTCGGCAATTATATTGGTTACAGATGGAGTGTAAAAAATATCTGGTTGGTTAATTTCACGATCTTTAAAGGGTAATTTTTCCATAATTTTAGCAACTTTTTCTTCTTCAACATCCCCTAAAACCACAATATGAAGTAAGTCTGTCTCAAGCATATTTTGATAATAATCAGCAAGAGTCTTAGGTGTTTGAACTTCATACAATTCCTTCGTTCCAAAACTTGGCAGTGCATGAACGACATCATCTTTAAAAAACAGCTCATTTAAGCGTAAAGCTGCATAAAATTGCTTATCATCTTTGGTTGAGTCGATATATTGGAGAAGATTTTCTTTTTCTCGATTAAAAGTAGCTTCATCAAAAGCCCCATTTTTAATATTGGGATGAAATAAAGCTTCCTTAACAAAATCAACCATTTCTTCTAGTAAATTATCTTCTTGCAAATAACTACCATTAATCATATTAACCGAAACATCAAACCAGTGTTGATTTCCTTTTCGTGAAACATAAGTACTAAAACTCGCGCCATATAACTCAGCCAATTTCGCACTCATTTGCGTTTGCGAAGGGTATTTGGCACTATTTGTTTCTAATAAACTAGACAGTAATGTCCGTTTAGCGATTGTGTCTTGGCGTAAATTTGCTTGAAAACGAAACAGTAAGCGAATGGTTTTAAATTTTTCAGTTGGAATGACCGTTAACTGAACACCCTTTTTTAATTGAATACTCATATTGTTCTCCTAAAAA
>JAITWV010000184.1 GCA_031285105.1 Streptococcaceae bacterium
CAGTAAACCCAGACTTTGATTACAATTTAGTCGAAGCAAATGGACGCAAATTTGTGATTGCTCAAGTGATGTTAGACCGTGTAAGTAATGAAATCGGTTGGGAAGATGTAAAAGTAATCCAAACAGTTAAAGGTTCACAAATGGAATATATGAGCGCACAGCATCCATTTTATGACCGTACTTCTTTAGTGATGGTAGGTGATCATGTAACAGATGAAGCCGGAACAGGTTTAGTTCATACAGCACCAGGACATGGAGAAGATGATTATTTTGTAGCGAAAAAATATGACATTGATGTGTTATCGCCAGTAGATGCTCGTGGAATTTTCACCGCTGAAGCACCAGGATTTGAAGGTCAATTTTATGACAAAGCCAATCCAATCATCACCAAAATGTTAGAAGAAAGTGGTGCGTTATTAAAATTAGATTTCTTTACACATAGCTACCCACATGATTGGAGAACTAAAAAACCAGTTATTTATCGTGCAACTGCGCAATGGTTTGCTTCAATTGACAAATTCCGTCAAAATATCTTGGATGAAGTTGAAAAAGTAGACTGGTTAGTTCCTTGGGGCAAAACGCGTTTATACAAAATGATTGAAAACCGTGGAGACTGGGTGATTTCTCGTCAACGTGCGTGGGGTGTGCCATTACCAATTTTTTATGCTGAAAACGGTGAAGAAATCATCACAAAAGAAACAACTGAACATGTTGCGAATTTATTTGCTGATTATGGCTCAATTATCTGGTGGGAAAAAGAAGCAAAAGACTTATTACCAAAAGGATTTACACATGAAGGCTCACCAAATGGACTTTTCACCAAAGAGTCTGACATCATGGACGTTTGGTTTGATTCTGGTTCTTCACACGAAGCTGTTTTACGTGGCAGAAGTGACTTAACATTTCCAGCTGACCTTTATTTAGAAGGTTCTGACCAATATCGTGGCTGGTTCAATTCATCAATCACCACATCAGTTGCCATTAACGGCATTTCTCCATACAAAGCGGTTCTTTCGCAAGGATTCGTTTTAGATGGTGAAGGACGTAAAATGAGTAAATCACTAGGTAACACCATTTTACCAAGTACAGTTATCAAACAGTATGGTGCAGATATTTTGCGTTTATGGGTAACCTCAGTTGATACCGAAGCAGACGTGCGTGTTTCAATGGATATTTTAGGACAAGTAGCCGAGGTTTACCGTAAAATCCGTAACACTGTTCGTTTCTTAATTGCTAATACAAGTGATTTTGACCCGATAGTTGATAAAGTAGCTGTTGAAGAGTTACCAGTAGTTGATAAATATATGTTGGCCCGTTTACACCAATTAATCAAAGATGTCCGTGAAAATGGGTATGATAAATATGATTTTATCTACATTTATAAAACAATCGTGAACTTCTTAACGGTTGATTTATCACAATTTTATTTAGATTTTGCTAAAGATATTGTATATATCACAGGCGCAAACGATCATGCACGCCGCTCAATGCAAACAGTCTTTTATGAAACAGCTGTAGCTTTAACAAAATTATTGTCACCAATCTTGCCATTTACCACCGAAGAAATTTGGAGTGAGTTAAAAGAGACGCAAGAATTTGTGCAATTAGCAGAATTTCCGCAAGCACAAGATTTTGAAGAACAAGAAGAAATGTTCGAATTATGGTCTAGTTTCTTAACTTTCCGCGATGATGTCTTAAAAGGTTTAGAAGAAGCGCGTAATGAAAAAGTTATTGGAAAATCACTTGAAGCCAAATTAACTGTTCAAGTAACACCAGAGCAAAAAGCAATGTTAGAAGCTTTGAATACCGATATTGCAACGATTTTAATTGTTTCTGATTTTGAAGCAACAACTGAGACAATAGAAGGTGCAAAACAATTTGGCGAAACAATTCTAAAAGTTGAACGTGCCCAAGGAGTTGTGTGTGTTCGCTGCCGTGCTGTTCGTACAGACGTAGGCTCACACGCCCATGAGCACCCAAGTTTAGCCGAAGTATGTGGTTCATGTGCAACTATTTTAGAAGAAAACTTCATGGAGGCTGTTGTTGAAGGGTTTGAGTAATAAATAAATAGATTACTATGAATATGTACTCAACAATTAGTAGGAACTGAATGATTAAAAAAATTCTGCAATGACGGTGTGGCTATTGTCCTTGCAGAATTTTTTGTTTGTTTTTTTAATATTCTTCTATGAGCCAAAACAGTCAGATTTTCTCTGCAAACAAAACCAACTTCATCCATTTTCAGAAAATTTGTGAAAATAAGACTTTAGACTCATGGAAAAATCACTAATAGGTGTATAATTGTACTCATTAAGGAAGAAGTAGGGGGAGCAATTATGACAATCTTAGAATTAAAAAACATCAAAAAGTCCTATTTTTTAGGCAAAGAGGAATTTCCAGTTTTAAAGGGAATTGATTTATCATTTGAACGCGGCGATTTTGTCTCTTTACTTGGTGAATCTGGTGGTGGTAAGTCAACGTTAATGAATATCATCGGTGGACTTGATCGTAAATATGATGGCGATGTATTGATTGATGGTGTAGCGCAAAAGTCAAAAAAAGAAAAAGATATGGACGCTTATCGCCGAGACACGATTGGTTTTATTTTTCAATCGTTTAATTTGGTAAATTATCTAAGTGTCCTTGATAATGTCTTAATTAGTCTAAAAATGACAAAATTAAGCGACAAACAAAGGCACGAGCGTGCAATTGAGTTAATTAAACAAGTTGGTTTATACGAACATCGCAAAAAGAAAACCTCACAATTATCAGGTGGTCAAAAACAACGGGTGGCGATTGCTCGTGCGTTAGCGGCTGATCCAGAAATTATTTTAGCTGATGAACCAACTGGAGCATTAGATTCGCAAAATACCAAAGAAGTTTTAGCTATCCTTAGAAGCATTGCTGAGTCTGGTAAAACAGTTATTGTCGTTACTCACTCGCAGGAAGTGGCTGATTATGGGACGCGTATTATTCGTTTGGCTGATGGAAAAATTACTGGCGATGAGCGAATTAAACCAACTTATGGAGTGACGGATAGCAAACGTCTTTTTGAGTCCAAAAATCTTTCTTATCGTGATGTGATTCGCACTTCATTTCAACATTTTATTCATACATGGAAGTTGAATTTGTTAATTTCTATTGGGACAGCGATTGGTTTGTTTGCGGTTATCTTTTTCTTAGGATTAGGTAATGGTGGAAATCAATATATGAATAAAATGATTACTGATATGGCAAATCCAAATGTTCCAACGGTTTATCGTCGTGTCTCAACAGATCAAACTTTAAGTAATGATCAAGCACTTGGTGAAGCTTCACAAGCGATTGCCTCTGGAAATAAAGATGCATCGTTTACAGATGATCTTATTCAAAAACTGAAAAATCTTGACCATGTAAAAGAAGTTGAACCAGGCTTTAGCTTTCCTTCATCTAATTCTTCAATTGAATTTTCGGATGGAAAAAAAGCCAGTTTTACTCAATTAGTCACTTATACCAACATGTTTAGCGACTCAAGCATCATCAAAGGAAACATTCCAAAAGATGGTGAAGTGGCGATTCAAGAAAATTTAGCTGAAACTTTTGACAAGGAAAATCCTGAAAAAGCTATTGGTCAAACGATTACGGTTACCTTTATGGCATTTGGCGAAAATGGTCCAGTAAATGTGACAAGCACAATGAAAATTTCAGGAATTATGGCAACAACACGACAAGCTCCAGAATTTGTTTCAACATTTGCCACTTTGAAAACGGCTTTAAGCGATGCAAATGCCTACACTCAAGCAAATAATGTTACATTAACCATTGATCAAGTGAAGAATGTAAAACCAACCGTTGAAAAAATTCAAAATATCAAAATTGACGGAAAAAAAGCTTTTGTAACATTTAGTTTAGGCGATGTGTTAGATCAAATTACGAATATTACAGGTATCGTTTCTACCGTTTTAGCAGCGATTGCCGGGGTTTCATTAATTGTTTCAATTTTCATGATTATTGTGACCACTTATATGTCAGTTGCAGAGCGTACGAAAGAAATAGGCATTCTTCGTGCAATGGGTGGACGCAAAAAAGATATTTCCCGTTTGTTTACCGCTGAAAGTTTGATTTTAGGACTTTTTTCAGCAGCAATTGCGATTGTTTTAGCTAAAATAGCACAAGTAGCAATTAACACAGGGCTTCATAGTTTGGTAGGTGGTAATATTGTAGTTATTTCAAGCGCACATATTCTCTTTGCAGTAATAATTGCGGTAATAATTGCACTATTATCAAGTTTAGCACCAAGTTCTCGTGCAGCTAGATTGAATACGATTGAAGCTTTGGCAAGTGAATAAATTAAAAAAATTGAAATCTCTTTTGTGGGATTTCAATTTTTTATTTAGGCGAAATTGCTAGTAACCAAAACAATTCCTTCAAAAATTTAACGTGCTTGACCTCAATAAAAATCCATGTTAAAATACTCTTTGTGTAAAATATTGCAGCTTTATCAAGAAAGTATTCGTCAACATCTTTTATCATGTTAAGTAATTTACCTCAGCTGCGGTAAGCGAAACAAAAAGATGAACGAAGCCACAATTGATATACGTAATCTTTTACTCCAATAAAAAAATATTTTGGAGGAACAAACATGTCACGTTATACAGGTCCATCATGGAAAATTTCACGTCGTTTGGGTATTTCATTATCAGGTACTGGTAAAGAATTAGCACGTCGCCCTTACGTACCAGGTCAACACGGCCCAAACAACCGCTCTAAATTATCAGAGTACGGTTTACAATTAGCTGAAAAACAAAAATTACGCCACACTTACGGTATGAACGAACGTCAATTCCGTAACTTATTCGTACAAGCTTCAAAAATCAAAGAAGGAACACTTGGTTACAACTTCATGGTTTTATTAGAGCGTCGTTTAGATAACGTAGTTTATCGTTTAGGTTTAGCAACTACTCGTCGTCAAGCACGTCAATTAGTTAACCACGGTCACGTAACAGTCGACGGCAAACGTGTTGATATCCCATCATTCCGCGTTGAAGTTGGTCAAGTTATTTCTATCCGCGAAAAATCACGCAATGTTTCTGTTATTAAAGAAGCAGTTGAAGCAACTATTGCACGTCCAACATTCGTATCATTTGATGCTGATAAATTGGAAGGTACTTTAGTTCGTATTCCAGAACGTGATGAGATTAACCAAGAAATTGAAGAAGCGTTAATCGTTGAATACTATAACAAACAAATGTAATTTCTATTTACAAATCGAAAGTCCTATCTCTTGTTCATCAAGGGGCAGGGCTTTTTTATTTGTTTTAAATTCTAATGAAATGTTTAAGATAAGGTTTCTTTCAAACGATTGTATACACCAAAAAAAGATAGTATACTACTAAAGAAAGATATAGAAAGTGAGTTACTAAATGAAAGCAATTATTTGCAAAAATTGTGGTGCATCAAATTTTTTTGATGATGGAATAAAAACAATCTGTACGTACTGCCACACCAAATATCAAAGGCCAACGACAAAATTTCGCTCTCGAAAGAATATTTGGTTAGCAATTTTGGGATTGTCAGCTTTAAGTTTCGTTATCGTTTTTTATTTATTCACAACTGCAAAATCAAATAATCCAGTCTCTTCTACATATACGGGTACTACGCAAGCCAAAACGATAGAAAACCCAACTACGGAATCTACAACAAGTGCAAGGACTAAAATATCAAAACAACTTTATGCAAGACAAAATATCAACTCTTTACCTGGTTGGACGATTGATATTTACAATAATATTCACGTTGCGGCCCAAAGAATTTCACAAGCTAGTGCCTATCCGACTTATGAAAATGGTGGTTCTTATACAGAGCTTGAAGCATTAATTGGAACGCCCCCGACAAGAGTTATAGACAACAATAGTTCACACTCAAAAAAACTTGAAACAACAGCCGAGTGGGATACTGAGGCACGTTTAGAAGATGGTGCGGTGAAGGTGATGATTACTTATGAAACAAGAACTGGGCAAATTGTAAGAAAAATGCTGATGGGAACTGTTTATTGATGAGAAGAAAAGAAAATCTGATTTGTCAAAATTGTGGTGGAACAAATTTTGTTTTTGGAAATGGAAAAACAATCTGTAACTTTTGTCATACGCAATATTTCACTGCTGAGCGTCGACGTAAGAGTAGGAAAAAAATTTGGTTTGCTCTTGTATTTGTCGGCATTACTTTGTTAGGTATTGTTTTTTACTTATTTCTTCAAACAAATGAAAAAGTGCCAACAAGCCAAAATGAAACACCTCTTTCTTCGACTGAAAAAAAATCATTTACTCCTGCAATCAATGAAATAGAAAAAAGACCAACTTATAATCTGGGATATGCTAGAAAAAACATTTCAGTTATCCCTGGTTGGACAATCGAAAAATATGATGCAATCAAATTCGCTAGTTTAAAACAAGATAAAAATAGTGATCAGGGTGAATATATCAATGGAACGAACTTTTCAGAATTAGTCAAGGAAGTTGGAACCCCACCTGATGAAGTCATTGAATATACACAATACTACCCCAATGGTGCCGATATTGAAGTGAAAGCAATATGGAGTTCACAAGAAAGTTTGCCAGATGGAAGCGTGTCTTTAAGTGTGACTTATGAAAAAGAATCAGAGCAGATTTTGAATAAGACTCTTAGTGGGCAGATTTATTAGATAAATAATTTTTAAGTTTATGATATAGTTAAAGAAAAAAGGAGAAGAACAATGTCATTTTTAGGAAACCTCATCTGGTTTATTTTTGCGGGCTTTTGGCAAGGTTTAGGTTGGATTGTCACTGGTTTAATTTGGAGTATTACCATCATCGGCTTACCAATCGGTGTGCAATGTTTCAAGCTAGCCGCTTTGTCTTTTGCTCCATTTGGTAAAGAAGTCGTGTATTCTAATGATAGTGTATCACTTTTATTAAATATCTTGTGGTTAATCTTTGGTGGTTTATCAATTGCATTTGCTTCATTAGTTAATGGATTTATTCTATGTCTGACGATTATTGGCATTCCTTTTGGCAAACAATGTTTCAAACAGGCAAAACTTGCTTTAATGCCATTTGGTGCGCAAATTATTTAATAAACAAATACCCACATGTAAGTTAAACCATTCCTTACGTGTGGGTATTTGTTATTTAATCGTATCAAAGAGCAAAAATAAATTCTCATAAAAGGACTCAAATATTGTAACAATATCAGTTTCAGATTGTAACAATTTCCAGCCAATATTGTTACAATTTTTATCCCATATTGTAACAATATTTAGAGATTTTGTTACAATATTTAGTGAAAGCATTTTTTTCAATCAATTTATGGTGAAAAAAGGTAGGAAATGATGCTTTTTAAAGGTAATATGAAAATATAATGATAAATTGTATAGATAAAAAAATAATAGAAAACATCTGTTTTGATTATTTGATTGTTATTTAAAGAATTACGAAAGGTAGATCATGAAAAAAATGAAAACATTAACGAAAAATTTTTATACCAAAACGCTCACCATCAAGGACAGTGAAATCATTGAACAGCTTTTTCAACAGGCAAAAGATTATTTTTTATTGAGTGCAAATCAACCACCAAGCAAACAAACGATTACTTCTTTTTTTCAGGATGTACCACCAAATAAAACAAGTGAGGATAAACTTTCACTAGGATTATTTATCCGTGAAAATGAATTAATCGCAGTAGCAGATATCATTAAAAATTTTCCAAAAGAGTCCACATGGATAATTGGCTTATTGCTCATTGCTCCAAAGTATCGTGGGCAAAATATTGGTTTTCTTTGGCATGAAGAGTTAGAAAAACTTGCTTTTACAAATGGTGCCGATACACTTCAACTTGGTGTGGTAAAGCAAAATGAAAAAGCGCGACATTTTTGGCAAAATCAAGGATATGTTATCGAAAATGAAATACAAAGTGAAGTTGCTGGAAAAAGGGTCATAATTGTTCGTATGAAAAAAGAATTACATAAAAAAGCCTCTTTTTGCCTGAAATAATCTGTTTGTGCTAAAATAGATAAGACAAAAAAAGAAAGAAGGTATAATTTATGCGCGGAATGGGTAACATGAATCAATTGATGCAACAAGCTAAAAAATTACAAAAACAAATGGCGGAGGCTCAAGAAACATTGAATGCACAAGTTTTTGAAGGTGCTTCAACAAATGATTATGTAAAAGTCACTATCACAGGTGAGCGTAAAGTGAGCAATCTTGAGATTAACGAAGCAATTGTTGATCCACAAGATATCGATATGTTAAGCGATATGATCTTGATGGCAGTTAATGATGGATTAGCTAAAGTTGAAGAAGCTCATGAAAAAACAATGGGTCGTTACACACAAGGTTTGCCGTTTTAAGATAAAAATTGAATAAATTGCAACTCGCACAAATGTCAAGTGATATGTGCGGGTTTTTTTATGCGTTGAAAATCCAAAACAATAGCAAATCAACGAAATAAAATTATTTTCAAAAAGATAACAAGCGCACTTCCAGCGATTTCAATGAATGTTATTTAGCGCCAATATAATGGTTAATTCACTAAAAAAAACTGTATAAATGTGATTAAATCAACGTTTTAAGATAGTTTAAAGCTTTTGAAAAAAGGCCTATCTTCTTTGAAATTATTAAAAAATAATTATAGATTGTATATAAGAAGGTGTTTTGAAAGGAGGAATTTATGATTCGGAAAAAAAGTTTTTCAATTTTAATGACAGTGTCCTTGCTTTTTTCACTGTTGCCACCGATTTTG
>JAITWV010000207.1 GCA_031285105.1 Streptococcaceae bacterium
AAGAATATACCTCCTTGAGAACATTAGTAACTATACCACCTTAAAACTCTTCCGTCAACAATTTAAATCTCATCATTTTCATTCATTTTAGTGATATTTTATCTATAATTCGTGAAAAAACGATTTCATTTATGTTATTTAAACAATACTTAACCTAAATTCATGAAAATCACGAATATGAACAACTTCTTTGTGCAAATAGATAACGAAAAAACTTTTTTATAGCAGAAATATTTCTCAAAATTAGCCAAATACGTTAAAATATAGATATAAATAGAAGGGAGAGATTTTATATGCTTCAAAATTATAAAACGATATTAGTTGCCATTGACGGTTCAGATGCTGCGGAGATTGCTTTTAAAAAGGCGGTTAACGTGGCTATGCGTAATGAGGCGAAATTATTATTAGCGCATGTCATTGATTTACGTGCTTTTCAATCTGTTGCTAGTTTTGATGGCATTTTGGCTGAACAAGCAGAAGAACTAGCTAAAAAAACACTTGATGAGTATGTAGATAAGGCAAATGTTGCTGGTTTAACTAATCTGGACACAGTGATTGAGTATGGTAGTCCTAAAGCAATTATTGCCAAAGAGTTACCTGAAAAATATGAGGTCGATTTAATTATGCTTGGTGCTACTGGGCTAAATGCAATTGAAAGACTACTTGTTGGTTCTGTTTCTGAATATGTAATCAGACATTCTCCTTGTGATGTGTTGATTGTTCGTACTGATTTAGATAATAAAACTCCTTCGGTTAAAAAATAAAAAATAGGTTGCTCAATATAAATGTGAGCAACCTATTTTTTAGTCTATTCTCGTTTCTGAAATTAGTTCGTACATTTTGTCTGCATCTTCTTTTTTTGTTGAGTCTTGTAGTTCATTTACTTTTACTTTAAGGATTTTGTTTCCAAATTGAATTTCAATTTCATCATTTACTTTGACGTTACTTGAACTTTTAGCTAAAATGCCGTTTACTTTAATACGTCCTTTATCTGCTACTTCTTTAGCAATTGTACGTCTTTTGATAATTCTTGAAACTTTCAAAAATTTATCTAGTCTCATATTTCCTCCTATATTTTCACAATTTTGGTGCCGTGTGCTTCTTTTGCACCTGTTTGTTTAATTAATTCATCTACATTTTCATAATTTACACCACCACCGATTAAGATGATAATTCTATCTCCTGCGTAGTCAACTAACTCTTTTAGATGAGCAATATTTTCAGCAATTGGTTTGGCCAACTCACTTCCATGTGTCAAAATTCTAGTGAACCCTAATTCAACTAAACGATCAATTGCTTCTTTTTGACGTTCTTTAGGAATTTCATCAAATGCCATGTGGAATGTTTTTTCGACTCCTTGAGCTGGAATTAATAATGTCTCTAAAACTTCTTCGTCCAACCAATTATCTGTTGTGGTTGCGCCAAATACTACGCCGTCTACTCCTATTTCGACTGCTTTTAAAATATCTGTTTCCATAATTTTTACTTCAATATCGTTATAGATGAAATTGCCACACCTTGGACGAATAATTGGAAATACAGATACATTCATTTCATGTGCGTATTTGGTTACTTCTTCTATGACACCAATTGAACATGTTGTGCCACCAACTGCTAGATTATCACACAGTTCAATACGTTTTGCTCCAGCTACTAGCGCTTTGGGAATATCTGTAAAATTTTCTGCACAAAATTCTTTTAAAATCATGTCATTGCTCCTCTTGTTTTTTTATATTGTAACATTAATGGTATAATCTTAATAGCCAATTGAAAGGATCTGCTTATGAAAAAGAAAAATGTGCGTGCTTTAGAATTTTTAATGGAAAATGATTCCTTGTTTTCTTGCCCAATTTGTCATTTCAATTTATCTACTACTAAAAACGGATTAACTTGTTTTAAAAATCATCAATTTGAACTATCAAAAAAAGGCACCCTCTTTTTTTTAAAGAAATTGCCTAAAACTGAATACGATAAAGAAATGTTCTTACCTCGTGGTCGGATGATTCAATCAGGAATGTATGCTCCTATTATTGAGAAAATGAGTAAACTTCTTGATAAAAATGGGACTACTTTAGATATTGGTTGTGGCGAAGGATCTTTTTTGAATCTGCTGACAATGCGTGGACTTGAAGGGATAAAAATTGGCTTTGACATTTCTAAAGATGGCGTTTATGAAGCAACGAATCAACCAATTTATGAAAATATTTTTTGGTGTATTGCCGACTTGACGAACCTTCCTTTTGCGGAAAATAGTTTCAATCAGCTTTTGAATATCTTTACCCCCTCACAATATACTGAATTTAAGCGTGTCTTAAAGCCTGGTGGTAAATTAATCAAAATTATCCCTGAGCAAAATTATCTAAAAGAATTGCGAACTGCCTTTTATCCTGATGATGCGCAAAAACAAGATTATTCAAATGAATTAGTAGTCCAAAAACTGAAAGATGAAATGATTATTCTTTTGGATGAACGGATTTCTTATTCTTTTGAGATCCCTAAAAACAACCAATTGGATTTACTAGAGATGTCACCGCTTGAATGGGGAGTATCTGAAGAAATCAAAAATAACTTAAAAAAACAGCCACTTTCTTCTATTACAATAGACATTCGCGTAATTGTTGCTGAGTTTGCTTAACGACTAAATAAATTTATCCCCCATGGGCAACTTTCCATCTGTCCATGGAGAACAATCTTACTTCCCATGGGCAAACACTTTATTATCCATGGGGAATCTTTCGTTTAACTATTGTTTGCACACCTTCTAATAAATCAAGAAAATGAGACTTTAATATTGCTTTTTATAACAAAACATGATATATTTTTTCGTATGAGGTTTTCATTGATTTTTCTCAGGTCCTGTTCTGATAAAAGTTAGTGAGAAGTGATTCACTAACGGGGCTGTTCGCTTGCTATGCACGAATGGTTTCGTTTATTTTTTTGCTTTAATTAAGCCAAACTACCTATATTCATTCAAAAGAAGGCACAAGGAAATTTATCCTCAAGCCTTCTTTTTTTCTTTCATTCTTTGCTTGCCATCTGCACACAATTCTAGCAATGGGCATTCTTCACATTTAGGTTTTCTTGCTGTGCAATGATAACGACCAAATAAAATAATCGTATGATGTGCTTTGACCCATAATTCTTCAGGAACTCTTTTCATTAAAGCTAGTTCCACTTCTTTTACACTTGCATCTAATTTTGCGATTCTTAAACGTTTTGACACTCTTTGAACATGCGTATCAACAGCAATTCCTGGTATTCCAAACGCATCACCAAGGACAACATTGGCAGTTTTACGTCCAACACCTGGCAACATTTCTAGTTCCTCATGCGTTTTTGGTACTTGCCCTTCAAACTCATCTAACAACATTTGGGCTGCGGCTTTAATATTTTTGGCTTTATTGCGGTAAAGACCAATTGTTTTGATTAATTCAATAATATCATCAGTTTGTGCCATTGCTAATTTTTCTGGTGTTGGGTAGGCTTTAAATAATGCTGGGGTTACTTTATTGACAGCGACATCGGTTGTTTGCGCGGATAATGTCACAGCAATTAATAGTTCAAAGGGATTTTTAGCGTTCAATTCACCTTTGGCATCTGGAAACATTTCGCTCATTAAATGAAGTGCTTGCATGGTTTTTACTTTGGATAAAAGTGGCATAATTATCGACCTGCTTTAAATTCATTTTCTGCATCTTTTTGACGTTTCAAAGTTTCACGCTTTTTTTGTTCGCTGATGACTGCTTCTTTAGTGGTTAAATTATTTTGATACCAATTAAGCAATACAGCAGCGGTATATTTAAAACTTCGAGCATTATTTAAAACGGTTTCCTTGAGAGCTAATTTGATTACTTCAGGATGATAATGATCTTCATTGACCCATTTTTGTAATTCTTCTAACTCATAAGAACCTAACAAACGACCAAATGATTCTTCAAAAGCTTGTTTTAAATCAATCAATGAAGTGTGGTCATCATTCTCAGGATTTATGCTTACTTCTTCTTGAATTCGTTTGATAAAAGGTGTCAAATCTAAATATTCTTGATTACCTTTTCTTTCAAGTTTCAGTAAACCTTTTTTGTGCATGGTATTTAAACGATGAATAACCACATTTTTTTCTATTTTCATGCGAGTAGCAATCTTTTCAAAATCAGGAAGGAAACTACCAGCTTGTTGTTCTCTGTATAATTGTAACCACAACAAAAATTCGCTATCAGTTACATCAATTAACGGATAATTATCAAAAATGATATTATTAATCACCGTTTGAC
>JAITWV010000238.1 GCA_031285105.1 Streptococcaceae bacterium
GGGAATTAGAGAGGCAATCGAAAGGAATGTTGAAAGTCATGATGAGTTCCTAAAGAGGACTGCAGTAGCTGAAATTGTAAAGTTAAATTACGAAGAATACTTCAAGTCCTTGTTTGATGTGAAAAAGACGGATTTTAAAGAAACTGATTCAGATGATAGAAAGAAGATACTTATTATCTATCCTAAACATATGGTTTGTACCTTAAGTTCTTCGAAATTTTTAATTACTCTTGGCTTCACACAGGGAGGACTCTTATCCAAATTGAAAGATGATATCATTGAACTAAAAAAAGATTTATCTAAAAAGGAAAAAAAATCTTTTAGTGTAGTAAATCAGTTTGACTTAGCTTATGTAGTAGGAAATGATAAAGAGGCTAAGGAAATATGCAAATATATCGGGTATCAAAAAGAAGTCATTGTGAAGATTGCATCAAACTGGGATATCCTATTTGATCTATGTTGCTATTTCAATTTCGACTATTATCGATTATGTCTTGAATCATTAAATGAAGCTGTTGACACAATTCGAGACTCTGAAGAGATTGAAATGCCAGATTCTAGTTGGAATAAATTCAGCGAATTAGCCAAAGTCAAAATATTCTTTAAGTCAACGGATAGAAGTGAATACGATTTTTATATCGATGAAAAGCAGAAAAATCATCTTCTTAGTCGAATAGTTGGTGAAAGGGATATTGAGCTGAAAAAACAAGAATACAATTCTTTAATCAATCCATTCCTCACTGAAGTTGATTCGAGTGAAACCTATCAGAATTTCAAAGTTCTGCTTGATGATCCTTCTGTTAATATTTCTGAAATTAAAAGTTTGTTGCCCAAATTAGAGAACCAATTTGAAATTAATTTGGGAGTAAATATAATCGATTATCGATTAAAAGTAGAAATGCCACAAGTATTTGGTACCAACCTATAGGATTAAAACCAAGCAACTATTCAATCTGTAGTTGCTTTTTTCATACACTCAAACCCAATTTTCCATAGTTCAATCCCAATTGTCAGAGTGTCTAGCATCTTTTCATTATATCAAAGTCACTAATTTTAATAAATTTAGCGTGTGGTTCAGGGGATTTTTTAATCATTACATACAAAATTATTGCTATACTATATGGGAAGTTCAAAATTTTAGCGCAAGTAAGCTAGAAACGGTATTGCATCATCCATTTGAAAAAAATAGGTTAGTCTTAGATATTCCGACAATAAATGGAAAAGCAAGCAATCCTACTGAATGGTTTGTTCTTAGTTTTGATGAAATTGAGTCAACGATAAATCAGATACTTTTAGATATTCAAATTTAAATAAGATGATGTTTCCGGATATGTATTTAGAAATAATTTGCAAGTAGCACTAGCTTATTTTATCTTTTTGTGTCATATGTTCAATTAATCGGAGTAATTTCGTTTGTGCAGACGTTGTTCCATATACTAAAGAAGGTAAGTTAGATGAATTGGTGAGTAAATATTTCGGATAAAATAAATAGGAAGATTTCTAGACTGAAAAACCACATTATGCTACCATAAAAAATGCGAGACATCACGAAATTCTTGGCAGACTGGACTTTAATTTTAAAGAAGGGATGCCATCAGTGATAAATGTAAGTATGTACGGACCTTCTGTCTTTTTAATAAGAAATAGGAGGAAGTTTATGGATTCAGCTGTTATCTTGAGCTTGTTACGAGCAATCGTTCGTTCAAGTCCAACATTAGCAGTTGTCGGATTTGCTTTATACGTTATCTACAAAGTATTAGCACTTCCAAAAGATTCAGTTGCACACACTTGGCTTCAACGTCACTACGACTTGAAAACAGCTAAGTTCAAAACAAAAAACAAAAAAGCCCCTAAACGTTAATGTTTAAGGGAAGTAGCCGTCTAACTTTCGACGGAACGACGGCAAAGTATCAAACTAGCCAGTTCTGTCAAGAAACAAAACTCGCATGGAAGTCGTATTCGCGTACGGCTTCCTTTTTTCATATTATAGCCCAAGCGAACTTTTCATGCAAACTTCACATTTCTTATCAATACAAAAAAATCAACTAAATTCAAAGACAGTAACTTAATTTTCACATGGAGGACTAGTCATATATTTCCGCCAACCTCTTTTCACACTGCTATCAGAAATTTTCAAGTAATTTGCGACTTTTTGAATAGTCCATCCTTGAGCACGCAATTTCCCTATTTTATTAATAACATCAGGTGTTAACTTTAAAGGACGTCCTTCTTTATAATCAGGTTTGTTCATTTTCGCCCATATTTTCCCTTCTTGCGTTCGCTCTAAAATCATATCTCGCTCCATTTCGGCAACTGACAATAATGTTCTCAAGAAAAACTTTCCTAGCACGCTATTTTCAATTAAACCTAAATTCAACACATAGACTTTGACACCTTTTTCCAACAAGGGTTCAAGTGTATTCAATGCCTCTCTAGTGTTTCGAGCAAATCGGTCTAGTTTCGTCACCATTACTGTATCATTACTTGTTAAACACTCACACAATTTTTGAAACTCTGGTCGATTGAGTGTCCTTCCTGTAAATTTTTCTGCAAATATTTTACTTGCACCTGCTTTTTTCAATTCACTCAATTGCACCGACAAATCCTGTCCCTTTGTGCTGACTCTTGCATATCCATAAATCATTTGTTATCCCTCCTGATTAGATAGGATAACTGTTTCCAAGCTCAATACCAGTGAGATTTGACCTTAGACATAGGTGATGATTTGAAAGTGGAATATGAAAATAATTTATTTTTTAATGAGGAATATTCTGACGAAAAGGTAGATATCAGTGAGGAAAATATCTTGCGTGAGTCGCCTGAACTTTTGAATATCTTGTTGAAAGACCGAACAACAGGAAAGAAAATTATTTGGGCAACGGATAGTTACTCTTTTAATGGCGATGGATGGGCAGAAAAAGACCCTATTTTACCAAAACAGATTACTGGAAAGTTCGCTTTGATGATTCGACCTCGTGTGGCAAAAGCAAGAGAGGAGCAAAAGGCAAGAACAAAACTCCGTGCAGAAGTATTCACGCCAACTTGGATTGTTGAAATGCAAAACAAAGCGGTTGAAGATGGATTTCTAGATTTGCCATTAAAGGAATATGTGTCGAAAAAATGGTTAGAAATTACCTGTGGAGAGGCGCCTTATATGGTTTCTCGTTATGACACAGTGAGTGGTGTTGCGAACCCAATATACGAACGAGTTGGGTTTTTAGATAGAAAACTGCAAAGAATCAATCATGAAGTTGATGAGTTAGACGAATGGATGGAGTATGTGAAATTAGCGTATAAATCAAGTTTTGGTTATGAATTTCATGGCGATTCGTTGTTGCTTGCCAGAGAGAATTTACTTTATACCTTCATTGATTATTACAAAGAAAAGTTTAAAACGCAGCCAACCATGGAAATGAAAAAAGAAATTGCCAAGATTATCAGCTACAACGTGTTTCAAGTGGATGCGTTGAAAGATTACACCATTCCATTTACTGAGGAAAAATATTTTGAGAAACAAGAAATAGAGCAATTGAGTTTTGATTTGTTTGATGAACCAGAAGAAAACGAGGAACAATTGGAGCTGGAGTTGATAAAACCCGGCATTCCAGTGAGGATAAAAGATTGGACGCTTTTAAGTGAGCCGCTTTTTGAATTTAGAAATCTGAGTCAAGATATAGGAGGAAGAAAGATGAAGTTTGATGTTGTGATAGGGAATCCGCCTTATCAATTAGAAGTAGAAGGACGTGGCGATCAACCATCCGCCTATCATTTATTTATGGATGAATCTTTTAAAATCTCAGAAAAAACTTTACTGATTACACCAGCAAGATTTCTTTTCAATGCGGGAAATACGCCAAGAGTTTGGAATAATAAGATGTTAGAAGATATTCATTTTAAAGTTTTATTTTTTGAACAAGATTCATCTAAGATTTTTCAAAATACAGACATTAAAGGGGGGGTTGCAATAACTTATAGGGATAGCACAAAAGATTTTGGAGCGATTGAAGTATTTATCCATCACAAAACTTTAAAGGGTGTTTTGGAAAAAGTAACAAAGGAAATTACAGAGAGTTTAAGTGATATATTTGTAACAAATACAGCTTATGAATATAGCAAATTATTATATAAAGAAAATCCATATTTAAGAGAACGAGTTTCTGGAGGTTCTGTTAGATATATGGCTTCATCTGTTTTTGATAAGTTTGGCGAAATATTATATGATGATAAGCCAGACGAATCGTATGTTTCTGTAATTGGGAGACAAGATTCAAAAAGAGTAACAAAATGGATTAAACGAAACTATATTGAAGTTCCACATAACTTTGAAAAATGGAAAGTTTTTGTAGCAGCCTCGAATGGTTCAGGTGATTTAGGTGAGGTGCTTTCTACCCCTTTTGTAGGAAATCCTGAACTTGGTTCGACAGAAACGTTTATAAGCCTGGGTGGGTTTGCTCTCGAAAATGAAGCAGAAAATCTTTTAAAGTATTTGAAGACAAAATTTGCTCGAGCATTACTGGGTACTTTAAAAATAACACAAAGCAATAAATCAAAAGAAGTATGGAAAAATATACCTCTCCAAAACTTCACCCAATCCTCAGACATCGACTGGTCAAAATCAATCCCAGAAATCGACCAGCAATTATACAAAAAATACAACCTAAACGAAGAAGAAATCAACTTCATCGAAACAAAAGTCAAGGAGATGAATTAATGGACAATCTAACTATCTCCACCAAACAAAAAACAACACCAACCATCTACGCCTACACTACGCCAACTAACACGGCAAAAAAAGGCTGGATTAAAATAGGTTACACCAACCGAAATGCCGATGTTCGTATCAAGGAACAAACGCATACTGTAGGAATTGAAGCGAAAAAACTATGGAGTTATGAAGCACGTTTTTCGGGTGGCGGTTATTTTGACGATCATGCGTTTCATAGTTTTTTAGCCAAACATGGCATCAAGCGACAGGTAAATACCGAGTGGTTTTTCTTCAATAATCACCCAGAAGAAGCGAAAAATTTGTTCAAAGAGTTTATTTTTAAAGACTATTCATCTGCTCAAAAAGGACTAAAAATTCCCTACAAACTTCGCAAGGAGCAAGAAGAAGCAGTAGAACAAACATTCCAATATGCTCAAAACAATCCTAATGGTGAGTTTTTATGGAATGCAAAACCACGATTTGGTAAAACATTATCAACATACGACTTACTGAGGAAAATGGATGCCGTAAATGTCCTCATTGTAACCAACCGACCAGCCATTGCAAACTCTTGGTTCGATGATTTTGAAAAATTTATCGCTTGGCAAACGGACTTCAAATTTGTCAGCGAATCTGATTCCTTAAAAGACAGAGAACCTCTAACCAGAAATCAATTTGTTGATTATGTTCAAAGTGCACCAGGAGATGTCCGCCAACTTGCCTTTTTAAGTTTACAAGATTTAAAAGGTTCGATGTATTTTCGTGGCGATGGGGGTGGATTTGATAAGTTAAAATGGGTGGCTGATACCAATTGGGACGTATTAATTATTGACGAAGCACACGAAGGCATTGACACATTTAAAACAGATGTCGCTTTTGATCAACTCAAACGAAATTTCACTCTACATTTATCAGGAACACCATTTAAAGCATTAGCAAAAGGGGAGTTTTCACAAGAACAAATCTACAACTGGTCTTATGAAGATGAACAATTCGCCAAAGAAAATTATCAGGGGGAAGAAAATAACCCTTATGAAAATTTACCTCGCCTAAATATGTTCACTTATCAAATGTCCAAAATGATTACCGAACAAGTCAATCAAGGAAAGAAACTAAATGATGAAACAAATGTCGATTTCGCTTTTGATTTAAACGAATTTTTTGCCACAAAAGAAAACGG
>JAITWV010000339.1 GCA_031285105.1 Streptococcaceae bacterium
ACATCATTGACAACAAGCGTCTAATTGTCGTTGGAGCAACAAGTGCCTTATATCTTGATGAAGAGCATAAAACACGCTTTTTAGATGCCATGTCACCGCAATATCCGATTTATCAAACCGCTAAAAATATGACGATGATGCTTGATTTATTGAAGGAATCTGAGGTGAATTATACTTACTTTTCACCTGCTTCTTATTTTATTCCCAACGCATCGCCAACCAATAATTATACAATTACAGGAGATGTTTATGCGGAAAATGCTCGAGGGGAGAATTTGATTACTTATGAAGATTACGCACAAGTGGTGGTGAATTTCTTGCAATCAGGAGAGTATCAAAAAGCGCATATTTCAATTTATAATAACTAAACAAGAGGCTGGGACAAAACTCTGAATGCGTAGAATAAAAACGAAGATTCAAACACTAGCACAAAACTTTAATCGCAAAAACCTCCCCACATCTATCTTTGATGATAGATTTGGGGAGGTTTTTACATTATTCGACTGAAAATTATAGTTAAAAAATCGTTTTGTCCTAGCCTCTTTCTTATTCCCATTCTTCATCTTCATAAGGCTCATAAGGCAAAGCAATCAAAAAAGTCGAACCTCTTCCTTCTTGACTTTCCGCCCAAATTTGTCCACCATGTGCTTTGACAATATCTTTAGCAATCGACAAACCTAGCCCGGTGCCTCCTTGCGCTCTGGCTCTAGCTTTATCTACACGATAAAAACGCTCGAAAATTTTCGCCAAATCTTTACGTGGAATCCCTAAACCTTGATCGGTAATCGACAAAATGACATTACTATGCGTATCCATCAACCGGACGGTAATTTGACCACCATCTGGTGAATATTTCATGGCATTATTCATGATATTATCAATTACTTGTGTCAGCTTATCCGTATCAAGCTCAACCCATAAATCTTTTTTGGTGAATTGTCTTTTAATCACAAATCGCTTTCCGTCCAGATTTTTTTCCTTTGCAATCATATCAAAACGATCTAAGATGAAATTCAAAAAGTTATTATAATTTACAAATTCTTTTTGTAACGCAACCACACCTGAATCCATTCTGGATAAACTAAGCAAATCATTAATCATTCGAATCATTCGCTCAGTTTCTTTCAATGTCACACCAAGAAAATTCGGTGCAATCTCAGGGTCTTGCCAAGCACCATCTATCAAAGCTTCTAGATAAGAACGCATACTAGTTAGTGGCGTACGCAATTCATGCGAGACACTTGAGACGAATTGCTGGCGTTCTCGTTCCGTTTTAGAGCTTTCGGTCACATCATGAAAAACAGCAACCAACCCGCTGATAAACCCAGACTCGCGGCGAATCATGGAAAATTCCACATGTAAAACACTCGGTTCTTCATCTAATTCATTTTCCACTTCCACTAAAATAGTCGGATTTTCTTCTAAAATTCTCCTTAAAGAAAAAGTTGAGCTGATTTTTAAGATATCCAAAATCGAACTGCCTAACACTTGATCACTTTCCAAATTCAACTGCGAAAGTGCCATTTCATTAATCGTAATCACTTTGCCTCGACGATCGGTTGCGATTACTCCATCGGTCATGTGTGCCAAAACCGAATTTAGTCGATTCCGCTCACTTTCCATTGACTCTTGGGTGCTTTCAATGCGGTCAGATAATTCATTAAACGTACCAGCTAATTGTGAGATTTCATCATTACCATGTACTTGAATTTTGTTGGAATAATCCCCCTTAGAAATCTGTAAGGCGGCTTTTCTGATTTCTTCTAGTGGTTTGGTAATCGAACGAGCAATTAATAAAGCAACCAATAAAGCAACCACACCAAATAAAATAATGAACGTTAAAAAGAAGGTGGTAATGTTTTTGATTTCAATATTAAACTGATTCAATGCACTGATAAAATAAAGGCCAATCGCACCAACTGAAAATAGCAGCAACACGACAAAAGTTGCTGCTATCCTAAAATTCATGGATTGCCAAAAGCGAATTTTATTTTTCATTTGTTTCCCTTTTATTTTTGTTATTCAGATTCAGGATTACGCAAATAATAGCCAACCCCACGTCTTGTCACCAAATAAGTCGGGCGAGACGGTTGATCTTCAATTTTTTCACGCAAACGACGAACCGTTACATCCACCGTACGCACATCACCAAAATAATCATAACCCCAAACAGTCGACAATAAATGCTCACGCGTCATGACTTGTCCTAAATGTTTAGCTAAGTAATGCAGCAGTTCAAACTCACGATGCGTTAACTCAATTTTCGTACCACGTTTTGAAACAATATAAGCATCTGGATGAATCGTCAACTCGCCAATCACCAAATCACCATGCAATTCTTCTTCGGCTTTAGCTTCAATTGTTGAATGACGACGCAAATTTGCCTTAACACGTGCCACTAACTCACGATTAGAAAATGGTTTGGTCACATAATCATCTGCACCAAGCTCTAGTCCTAAAACTTTATCAATCTCAGAATCTTTAGCAGTTACCATGATAATAGGCATATCATAACTCTTACGAACCTCACGAGCCACTTCTAAACCATCAATCTTTGGCAGCATTAAATCAAGCAAAATCAAGTCAGGCAGCTCTTCTTTGACCATCGCAATTGCTTCTTCTCCATCATAGGCAGTCAGCACCTCATAACCTTCTTTGGTCAAATTAAACTTCACAATATCACTGATTGGCTTCTCATCATCTACTACTAGAATTTTTTTCATTCGTGCACCTTCTTTCAACATTTGTAAATACTACTTTCATTATATCTTAATGATTACAAAAATTACACAAATTGCGTTTTTTCGACCAATATTTCGCAAAATTTCTCCAAATATTCTTGATCCAACTCATCATAAGCCGCTTCAATTGAGGCATCTAAGTCTAAAACCCCCAACAAATCACCATTTTTCGCCAAAATAGGCACAACAATCTCTGATTTGGCACGTGAGTCACAAGAAATATAATTATCAAAATTTTTCACATCATCCACAATCACCGTCTTTTTAGCTTGAGCAGATAAACCACAAACACCTTTGCCTAATTGAATCCGCACGCAACTGACACCACCTTGAAATGGCCCTAAAATCAATTCTTTGCCATCATATAAATAGTATCCTGAAAAGACGGTATTGGGTAATAAATCATTTAATAAAGCACTTGTATTAGCAAGATTAGCAATCATATTGTTTTCATTAGTTAATAGCGCTTTTGTTTGTCCTAAAAATATTTCGTATGCTTCCTTTTTTTCTTGTTTGTTCTTCCAGTTCATAATCATTTCCTCCTTATTCATATTAAAAACATTTCGATCTTGTGCCTAACACATCGTGAGCTTTTTGAAAAAGATTTCGAGCTTATGTGCAACAGATCGTGATCTTTTTTTAAAAGTATTCGAGCTGTTAATCGGTTGTCGCTTTAGTACAGCGTAATTGATTTTAGATTGTAAAAAGAGAAGTTTGTGAATTATAAACTGCGAATTTTCGGCTGGCTTGGCTCTGCGCTTAGGGTGTCCGCACTGCTATGGCCGGACCG
>JAITWV010000007.1 GCA_031285105.1 Streptococcaceae bacterium
TTTTGAAAAGCGCCTTTCTTTTCAAAATTTTTGCTTGCGTCCCACCACAGCAGCCACCACCACCTGAACACCAGACCGCAGCCCATATACGAAAACTCGTAAATGAAGAACGCCTTAAAGTCCTACTTATTTCACAAACTCCAAATCAATTACGCTATACTAAAGCGTGTATTTTCTTAAATATTAAGCCAAATCAACATTATTAGTTAAATATAAATTGACTAATTCATCACGAGCAATCAAATATTCTTCACGCAAATCATAAGGATGTACTCTATTAGATAAGAAAATAAACGCTTTTTGCTCCACAGGGTTAACAAGTAAAAAAGTCCCGGTATAGCCTGTATGAAAGAGATAATTTTCTGCCTTTAAATCCCAACCTAAACTGCGATTGGCATTTTTTAACGGACTATAATCTTGCAAGAGTAACGAAATCGTTTCTTTTTTCAAAAACGTCTGCTTAAAAAAGACTTCTTTAACAAATTGAATCAGATCATTTAATGTTGAAAATAACCCTGCACTACCTGCATGTTTGCCTAATTTATTGGCTTTTGGATCATGTGTCATCCCGCGAGTAGTTGTTAATTGTGTTGGTACTGCTAAACTTGGTGGAGAAATTGGTTGAAAACGACTTTCCTTCATCTTTAAAGGGGTTAAAATCAATTCTTGAAAAACCTCTTGGGCGTACTTTTGATAAATTTCTTCTATCATAAAGCCCATTAACACCGTGCCTGTATCGGTATAAGCAAAAGTTTTGCCAATATTATCACCTGACTTTAGATGATTATATGCCTCTTTTAGCTCATGTGCTGATAATTCATCACGATGCGGTATGAATGGATTAATGTCACTTGTATGCGTTAATAAATGCCTTAAGGTGACCTTTTCATCTAAAAAACTTGGGTAATAAAGAGAAAATGGCTGGTCAATATCAACCAAACCATTCTCCCATAGCTTTAAGACAACCATTCCCGTGCAAACCACTTTTGTTACACTGGCCATGTCAAAAAGCATATTTTCTTTTAGTTTTTCTTTGAATGGCAGAATTTGTGCGTATCCTTGATGAAACGTTTGAACATTTTCTCCCTCAATAAATGCCCAATTGGCACCAGGGTACACTCCTTCGTTCATTTGTCTATTAATTAACTGATTTATTTGAATCATTTAATTGTAAACCACCATTCAATGCCTGATAAGTCCTTGAATGTTAAAATACGATGTGCTTTGTCAACAAAGAAATCACGTTTTTCTTCTTCAAAATGTTCTTTCAAACTTTCAATCTCAGCTTTTGATGGGACTAGAATTTCTAAAAACTCAACATCCCATAAACTATCGACATTGCCAACTAAATCCTCACCTTGCGCCTGTGATAAAGCTAGGGTAAATGGACGATCAGTTGTAATAATATCTGCTTGATGGTGTTCATCAAATTCCACATGAAAAGCTTCTGCATAAAATTCACTTGCAGCTTTGACATCTGGAACATTTAAACGCATAAAGTCTATGTATGCTGATGTCCAAGTGTCTACTGGAGTTACTTCTTCGTTTTTTAATAAGTCCTCTAGCAAAACATGCTCAGCGCCACGAATACCAACGTGAATACCTTCTGGTGACCAAGCAATACCTAGACGATTGTTTTCAGGATCGAGTAAAACAACACCCATTGCTCCTTGATTTTTCCATGCAAATTCAATTTTGATATCTTGGTCTTTTAGCTCTTTAACAGTTGCTAAAAAATCATTTTTATCGTTAATTTGAATTTGGAAGACACGTAATTTAGGATTGCCCTTCACTGCGCGTGTACGATGAGCTGGACTTTCCTCAAGCACTAACCCAATTTCTTTTGAATCTTTGACACCAAAAAACACAACTGCATTTTCTTCCCAAAGCACACGATATTTTAGGACATTGCGATAAAAATCAATCATCTTATCACGATCAAGTACTCGGATGGCGATGTCCTTAAATAAAGAATTAGCTAATATCGACTCCATAATTCTTTCGTTCCCTTCTATTCCATATAAAACCATTCTATCAGTTAGTACCTCGTTTCATCAAATAAAAACTATTTTAAAAAAAATGATACTACTAACCTCAGTCTTATATTCTAACCTATTTTTGCTTTTTTAACCACAAAAAAAGCACTTAGGAAAGTCCTAAATGCTTATTTTTTATTGATTATTGTGCTGCTTTCACTGCGATTTCACCTGTTACAGTTACTTTCGTTGCAACATCAGCTTGAGTTTTTTCAAATTCAGCTTTTTGTGCTTCAGTTGCAAAGTATAAGTTACCATCGATAGTAGCGCCTTCGCCTTCAGCTTGACCTTTAGAAGTTTGACCGTGGAATCCATCAGCTTCAACATAAACATCACCTTTAACAGTTCCGTTTGTGATATAGAAACCTGGTGATTTAACGATTAATTTATCTAAAGTTAAAGTGAAACGACCAGTAACTTTGTGGTCAGCATCTTGAGAATATAATGCTAATTTACGAGCAGGATCTACGCCATGTGGATCTGCAAAGTGACCATCAACTGTTAAAGTTTTGCCAGATGCATCAACGTCTGCAGTAATTGCACCAATCCATGAAGCTTTTTCACCAGTAGCTGACATTGCTGCTTGTAATGTAGCAAAATCAGTTGTTGCCTCAACAGTTGCTCCTGAAGTTACGTCTGATTTAGCTGCAGAAGATTCAGTCGTTGCAGGTGCTGAAGATGATGAAGCTGTTGTTCCATTATCAGAAGAACCACAAGCTGTTAATAAACCTACTGAGATAAGTGCTGTTGCTGCAAGTGTTACAAATTTCACATTTTTCATTATAATTGCTCCTTTAATTTGAAAAGTAATTTTACTTCCTAAGTACATAGGATAATTTACTCCAAACTCCGTGAAAATGCAATCAAAAACCTATTTTTTTAGCAACTTGTAAACTTTTTCACAGAATCATCATTTTGGTATAAAAAAACGACACACTATTTTACTAGCATGTCATTTATTTTTAATAATTAGTTAGGCGTACCAACTTTAACTTCACCAGTTACGAATTGATCATTTCCAGTTGCCATGAATGCATCTTTCAATTCTTGAGTAGCAAAGATTAAGTTACCGTCGATTGAAGGTGGGTGCTCAGTTCCTTCAGTAGTTGAGATGATGAATCCTTTCGCATCTACATAAACGTCACCTTTAAGAGTCATGTTTGACAAATCAAAGTTAGGTGATTTAACGATTAAACGATCAACAGTTAAAGTAAATGAACCAGTAATAGTAACTGTTGGAGGTGTAGTTGAAGAATCACGTTCTTGAGTGTATAAAGCTAATTTACGTTTGTCAACCATTGCACCAGTACGATCTGGGAATGAGTCACCTTCAACAGTGATTGTTTTGCCAGAAGCGTCAATATCGTGAGTACCGTGAACGATCCAAGAACCGTCAGCAGATAAACCTTTAATTAATGTATCAACATCAGTCGCATCAGTTTGAGTAGCTGCTGTGGTTACGTCTGAACCAACAGTTGAAGTTTCAGTAGTAGCTGGTGCTGATGAGTCTGTAGTAGAAGTGTCGTTAGATGATCCGCATCCTGTTAATAATCCAGCTGCGATTAATGCAGTTGCTGCAAGTGTTACAAATTTCACTTTGTTCATTATGAAATTTCTCCTTTTTTCTTATGAATATTAATTTTTATTTATGTAATTGCTATTACCTACTTATTATAATGAATATTTGTTCACATGTAAACAGTCTAAATGAAAAAAACAGATATTTTTGTGTGCTTTTATTTAATTTAACTAATTCCAAAATTAGATTTATGCAAGTTATATGTTCAAATGCTTTTATTATTAATTGAACTTTCATATAAATTACCTATTGTGCTAGCTAATTTATATTCACGCTTTAGTACAGCGTAAGTTAATTGGAGTTTGTGAAATAAGTAGGACTTTAACGTATTCTTCATTTACGAGTTTTCACATTTGGGCTGCGGACTGGCTCGACGGTATGGCTGCTGTGGCGAGACGGAAGCAGCTTTTTTGAAAAGAAAGGCACTTTTCAAAAAATCTCATTCCTTAATCGGCTAGGGGTTTTTTAAGCGCGAGACGCACTAAGAAAAGCCCACGCTACGCCGATTCCTCTAGTGCCACTGCTGCCACACCGTCGTGCCAGTCCTCCACCCAAATGCGAAAACTCTCGGTGGGTTATACTATT
>JAITWV010000056.1 GCA_031285105.1 Streptococcaceae bacterium
CCTCGATGTATTGCCCAAACTTTCCAACATACCCTTGCAAAGAATATGTTGTTTCACGTTTGAAAATATCATCAAAGGCTTTTCCAATCATCACTCTGTCAGCTTTTTCAGCTAGTTTAACTTCTTGCTTGGTTTTAAAATGTAGTGCAATCTTGTTCTCGTAAGCGATTTTACCAATCGCAATATAGTGATTGATGCTGTCTGATTGAAAGACTGCCTCTGCGTATTTACCAGCAATGGTAATGGGTGTTTTGATTTTTGACATAATTTTATCCTCTTTTCTTTTGTTTAAACAAAAAAGACACACCGAAATAAACTAGCTGATGCCAGTCGATTTTTCAGTGTGTCTTTTTGTAATTAGTTCTTTTATTCTTAGTTTTTAATCTTCATACTCTTTTATAAGTTTATACAAGTTGTATCTGAAGATTGCGTATGATACAGCACCCCAAATACTAACGATTGCAATAATCATCAGTCCAAAAAATAATATCATTTGATACTCCTTTTTCCTGTTTTTTCACGTTTTTTCTCCAGTTCTTCTTTCAACTTCATTCTATCCATTTTTATCTGAATATCTTTCAGTCTAACTGCCTGTAATTTATCTACAAAGACAACAAGCTCGATAACAAAAAGAAATGCCAAAGCAATAGATAAAATTTGTGAAGGGATTTCTAGCTTAGAAAAATCGCTTAACCATTTAAGCATATTTATACCTTTAGTGTATCACGATTAATTAAAGTGATACACTACTTTCTTTTCTTCTTTTGTTTATATTATTAATATTCCATAACTAACTTGCGTTCCTGCTCGATTGCCCATACAATTTTATCCAATTCATTAAAATCAAGAGAAATATAAAAATCTTCTTCATCAATTATTGTTCCGTCAAGATTAAACATAGAGAACTGAATTGCATCCCCCTCAAAGTAAATAGGGTTTAGCAAATAAGTTAATCCGTGTTCTGTATAACGAATTACTGGCAAGTCAACAAGCTCCCCGTATTCTTCTTCATCTGCAAAGAGACTTTTGAAAAATTCGGGTGCGGTTTCAATTTGTTCTTTTTTAGTAATATACATAATATTCTGCTACTCCTAAGCTAATTGTTCTGCTGTTAAAGTGATTTTTCCTTGCTCGATCATTTGAGCTAAGTCAGAAATTTTAAAAGAAATATACTTTTTATCATTCTCACTAGACCAGTAATCAAACTCCAATTCCACCATATCCTCATTTAGATAGATGCTAGAATTTTTACTCATGTGAAATCCACGAAAAGAATAAAAATCTTTTAATTCGTCATTGCTATATTTGTTCATCCACTCGACTTCGATTAAAGGCAAAACAGTGTCCTCAAGATAGTTGTAAACAATCTCGTCATTTTCATCGTGTTCGTACTTTTCGTTACCGTCTACATTAATAAAAAGTTCATCATCAACGTATTTATAAAAATCTAGTTCTTCAAGGATGTCAGCAGGATCAGCGGAGTGTAGTAATTCCATTAAATCGGATGTTCCATACACTTCAAGCTCGTTTAATAATTTGCTTGTTTCATCTAAAGTCCCTAAATATCCGTAAAAATTATCTACTAAATTATAACGATAGATACTCATGGTCTCATATTTGTCGAAATATAGATTTTTTAAAAAATCAGCAACAGTTTTAGCAGTTAGTTTAGTCATTTCTTTTCTCCTTCAAATGAAAAAGGACACGAAAATAGACTAGCATTAGCCAGTATTTTCGTGTCCTTTTGTAATTAATTCTTTTTTTCTTAGTTATTCATTAATTGATTTTCGCTCTGACAACCACTCTTTGATTTCAAATTTGGTTAGATCGAATACAACGTATGCAGGTATTAGAATAATACTAACGCTTAGAGCCACGTTTATTATTCTTCCTAGTATTACGAACATTCTTTTTCCTCCTCTTAAAAGTCTTATTATATTCTCTACGATTAAGTTTGTATGTCCTTCTGAAATCTCTTAATTTCATGTACTGCAAAACAATCCATAAAATTAATAAGATATAAGAAAACCATTCAGGAAAACCTAAATATTCTTTTAACACCGATAGTAATTTTTCGGGCATAAAGTAATCCTTTCAATTAATGTAACACGCAACAATTTATATATCAACGCCTTGCGTGTTTCGTTTTTTGTTCTTTGATTTTTAATTATTAAAATAAAGCTAATTGTGCTGTTTCTTCCTTAATTTCAGCTAGTCCTTCCACCACATTATAGTGGATCACTTGAAGTCCTATTTTTAAATCAGAAAAACGTTCAATCACTTTTCCAACCATTTCCTTAGATTTTTCAATCAGAATGGAATGTCTTTTAAGATTGTGGCTTGCAATACCAGTAACGCCACTGCCTGCAAACATATCAAGCACTACTTCATCATTTGATAAAGTAGTCAACTTAATAAGTTCTTCCAGCAATGAAACTGGTTTTTGGTTAGGATGAATACGCTCGGCTTTTGCATCGGGTGCGAAATCAAAGGTTGGTGGTATCATAAATGATGCCCCACTCATGAAATATCCAGTGTCTACTCCGTGAGCTTTATTTGCTTTTGCGTTAGGTCGAAGATTTCTAGCTTTCCCTTTTGAAAATATAAGTATATCTTCACTGTTCTTAGCTGTTCGTCCAGTATTTGCGACAAATGAACCCTTTTTCCATGATGTTTTAGCGTAGTATTCAAACCCTGCATTTTCAGCCATTTTCTTAATGTCGTAAAGGTAGTCAAAGTTCGTGGCACTCTCAGAAGGTAGAAATTGAACCCAAAATGAGCCTTGCTTTAATACCCTCGCCTGCTCCATGATGTCAGATTGCGTATAACGAAAACTTTCATAATGTTCAGAACCAAATGCACGATTGCCCCCTTTATGAGCTTTTTCATCTAAATAAGGGTGGTCTGTGATGATAACATCTATGCTTTCGTCTTTCAGGAATGATAAATCTTTACCGTTCCCTTCAATTAGCAAAGTCGATAAGGCATCACTTGTAGCTTGATAGATACCTTTGTCAATTCTCTCGAAAGTCGTTCCCAACGCCTCATAAATTCTAGCTCGTAAAGAATGTGGCTTAATTTCTTCTAACTCTCCATACGCTTTTTTAAGCGTGAAAGGTTGTGCTTTAAATGTATTTAATAATTGTGTCGTAATCGTCATGCTACCGCCTCTTTTCTAACGTTAGAACCGTTTAATTTCGATCTTAAACCACGATATTTGCTAAGTATCTGTTCAATCACTTGTGTTGCCTGCTCGGCATCATCAAAGCGATAAATGTGATTATAATAAGCAAAATTCGTGTTCAGATTTCCACTACGCTGAATATCGTCTAAAATTTCGTCATACATTGCTTGCTCGCCAATCAGTAAATTCCAGTAGTTTCTTTCGATGCGTTCAATCTGTCTAAAGTCTGAATTTTTATCTGATTTAGATAAGGTCTCATATTTAGAAAGACTGTCGTTTAGTAAAAAACTTTTGAGGTTAACTTCTAGCTGGTCGATCAGCAAATTCTGATGTTTATAAATAAAATCAGAAACGACTGAATTGTTGTAGTCGATTTTTCCGTTTTCTAAAGTCGGCAATGTTGGTCTCGGCATAATAATTTCTCCTTTTTCTTTTCGTCTTTATATTTGAATATGATTAAATTTATGTTAAAATAGTTGGTGCAAGGGATTGTTTGGGACAATCCCTCACGTCTGCAACACGTTAGGCGTTTTGAATTTGGTCGGACTTATTCTTTATCGAATAAGTCTTTTTTGATTTTCCGGAAATAGTAAATTGCCATTAAACCGTAAGCAATTTCGCTTAGGCAAATAGATAGCAAAAATTCCAAATATCTTTCCCTCTCCCAATTCGTTCCAACTCAATAGCTTCAACTAATCACTCCTTAACTATTGGCATAGTATTTGTGCGAGTGTTAGGTAGCCTTGACAGTGTGCAACCAACATATTTTTATTTAATCTATTTAACTTTAAAGACACAAAAAACAAAACAGCGTATGCTAGATGTTTTCGTGTCTTTTTTAGTTAATTCTTTTGTTCTTATTTTTTATAAATTAATTGGTCGATTACATCTGATGATAGAAATTCAAATGGTTTGTTGGTCTGTCTGCAATACTTGCAGTTTCCACAACGTACAGGTTCGACTTTGCCAGCTCTTAATAAGATGATGCGTTGAATGTTTTCAATAACAATCTCTAACCCTTTTTCCAAATGATTTTCTTCGATGTAAAAGTGTTGAATTTCCATACTTGGTGTTTTATCAATAGCATGAATGCCATGATTGAAGTCCATACCAAACATTTGTTTTAAAAGCAGGCGATAAATAGCAATCTGAATGTGATAGCCTCGATTAAGATAAAACTTTTCGTACTCACGAGTTTCAGGATTACGCTCTGCTTTTCGCATATCGGCAGTTGTTTTAATATCGGTAAAAAATCCACGTTCAAAGTCAAGATTATCGACTTTGCCTTTGAATTTAACACCACCGATTTCTCCAATTAAAGCAACTTCTTTATTACCAGTATAAAAATCATTAAACACTTGATCTTTACTTAGTTTATCAATAATTTTTCCGACTTTAAATCCCTCATCGTTAAGCTCGCCACCCTTTTTAACAAACGTTTCTTTGTGTTCAGTCATGAATTTTTCGTGAACCTCAACGCTTTCAAAAGCTGTGTGAACAGCATTTCCAACAACCAAAGCAGTAGTTTTCGGGAACTTGTCGAACTCGCCTTTTTGATAAGCCACTTCCATAGCCTCACACTCTAAATATCCTTTCAACTCACTGGTCGATAGATATTCAGCATTAGCCTCTTTAGAGTAGTAAAACTCAGGATCAGACAGCTTATCTAAAATTTCAAGTTTTTCAGGGTCGTTTTTATAATCTTCTGAAAGATATTCCTTAACATTTATTTTTTTATCGCCTTTATGACGATTGGCAAAATCTCTCGCAAACTCAACAGAAGGAAAAACAAACGGTGTATAAAGCAAAATTTCTTTTACTTTTTCCTCGTTAAACAACTCGATAGGACTTTCAGTTAAAAACTCAAAATCTAATGTGTCGTCTTTTCCAACGTTTGAAGCATAGGGAATGATTTTTAAATAAGTGTTATCCTTTACCAATTTATAGGGAAAGTGTTCTAGAAAATCTGTGTTTTCAGGAAATACAACTTCCTCTGTTAGTCTCCAATATTTACCGTCTACTCCTGCAAATTCTTTAATTTTTTTATTCGCAAAAGGTTTGAAATTCAATCCATTAATTTTTGGTATAGCCATTTTTCCTTCTCCTTAAATAAAAACAGAAAAAGACAAGCGTGGATGCTCGTCAATTTTCTTGATTTTATAGTTTTTCGACCACTTATCTATTGATGTTATTGTTAATTCCACCACCATTAGACTTGCTATTTGTTTTATTTCCGATACCAGCTTGTTGTTTTACACCTTGTTGAGCTTGTTCGACTTTACCTGTGTAGATCAATACCAAACTAGCTAGGTATTTTAAAG
>JAITWV010000067.1 GCA_031285105.1 Streptococcaceae bacterium
ACCTTTTTTAACTGTTCCACCAGGTGATGCAGATTTAACACTTGCCACTATAACATCACCGATGTTTCCAACTTTTTTATGAGAACCACCTAAAATTTTGATTGCTAACAATTCTTTTGCACCAGAGTTATCTGCAACTCTTAAACGCGTTTCTTGTTGAATCATAGTTGGGGACCTCCCTTCAGAATCCATTTTTTAAAATCTAAATAAAGTTTAAATTAAATAACTACTGCCTTTTCAACAATTTCAACTAAACGGAATTTTTTAGTTTTTGACATTGGACGACATTCTTCAATGCGAACGATATCTCCAACTTTTGCTTCATTTAACTCATCATGAGTAGAATATTTTTTAGAATATTTAACTCGTTTACCGTATAGAGGGTGGATTTTGTAAGATTCGACAAGTACTGAGATTGTTTTCTCTGTTTTATCTGAAACTACACGTCCAGTAAAAGTTTTTTTATTGGTTTGTTCCACAATTGAACCTCCTCTCAAGGTCATTATTTATTAGTTTCACGTTCATTAATAATCGTTTTCATACGTGCAATTGACTTGCGGATAGTGCGAATACGACTAGTATTTTCTAATTGCCCTGTAGCTAATTGGAAACGAAGGCTGAATAACTCGTCTTTCAACTCGTTGATTTTTGCTTCGATTTCTGTAGTGGTTAAATTACGGATTTCATTAGCTTTCATTATTTATCACCACCGTCTACGCGTTTTACAAACTTAGTTTGCACAGGAAGTTTGTGAGAAGCTAAGCGTAATGCTTCGCGAGCGATCTCTTCAGATACACCACCAATTTCAAACATAACTTTACCTGATTTTACTACTGCAACCCATCCGTCCGGAGCACCTTTACCAGATCCCATCCGTACTTCCATTGGCTTAGCAGTTTTTGCTTGATGAGGGAAGATTTTGATCCAAACACGACCATTACGTTTCATATAACGAGTCATAGCGATACGTGCTGCTTCAATTTGGCGGTTAGTGATCCAAGCACCAGATTGAGCTTGTAAACCATACTCACCAAATACTACTTCAGTTCCACCTTTAGCTTGTCCTTCGAAAGACAAACGGTGAGGGCGACGATATTTTGTACGTTTAGGTACTAACATATTATTTACCCTCCTTTACTTCACGGTTTCTTGTAGGTAGTACTTCTCCTTTGTAGATCCATACTTTGATACCCATTTTTCCGTAAGTTGTATCAGCTTCAGCCGTAGCATAGTCAATGTCTGCACGTAAAGTGTGTAGAGGGACATTTCCTTCGCTGTATCCTTCAGAACGAGCCATGTCAGCCCCGCCTAAACGACCTGAAACTTGAGTTTTGATACCTTTTGCTCCAAATTTAATCGCGCGCTGGATAGCAATCTTTTGCACACGACGGAAAGAAGCACGGTTTTCTAATTGTTCTGCGATTGATTTAGCAACTAATTGAGCATCAGTTTCAGGACGTTTGATTTCAACGATACGGATGAAAACGCGTTTTCCTGTCATTGTTTGTAAAGCTGCAACTGCTGCATCTTTCTCAGAACCACCACGACCGATAACCATACCTGGCTTAGCCGTATGAATTAAAATGTTTACACGGTTTTTAGCACGTTCAATTTCAATACGTGATACCGAAGCTTTTTTGAATTTATTGTTGATAAAATCGCGGATGCGTAAGTCTTCATGCAATAAAGTTGCGAAATCTTTATCGTTTGCAAACCAACGAGCATCCCAATCACGAATTACACCAACGCGTAACCCAATAGGACTAACTTTTTGACCCACTTCGAATCCCTCCTTTAATTAGTTTTTCTCAGCAACCACGATTGTGATATGAGAAGTTCTTTTCAAAATTTGAGAAGCACTCCCTTTAGCACGTGGACGGAATCTTTTTAATGTTGTTCCTTCATTCACATATGCTTCTTTAACATATAATGAATTAGGATCTAAGTTTAAATTGTGATCAGCGTTTGCGATAGCTGATTTTAAGACTTTCTCAACAACTGGTGATACAGCTTTTGGTGTGTGTTTTAAAATCGCATATGCTTCGCCAACTTGTTTTCCTCGAATTAAATCAATCACTAAGCGTGCTTTACGAGGAGCAATGCGAACTGTTCTAGCCATAGCTTTTGCTTCCATAGCCATGTCCTCCTCTCAATATTAACGTCTAGTTTTTTTATCTTCTTTAATATGTCCTTTATAAGTACGAGTAGGTGCAAATTCACCTAATTTATGTCCTACCATATCCTCTGTACAATATACCGGAACATGTTTACGTCCATCATAAACTGCAATCGTATGTCCTACAAATTGCGGGAAAATTGTTGAACGACGTGACCAAGTTTGAATGATTTTTTTGTCTCCATTAGCATTAGCAACTTCAACTTTTTTCATTAAATGGTCGTCACAGAAAGGTCCTTTTTTTAAACTACGTCCCATTCCAGAAATCCTCCTTTCGAATGATTAGCAGATTATATTATTTGTTGCGTCCGCGAACAATTAATTTGCTAGATGCTTTTTTCTTATTACGAGTTTTTAAACCAAGAGCAGGTTTACCCCAAGGCGTTACTGGTGACTTACGTCCAATTGGAGTACGTCCTTCACCACCACCGTGTGGATGATCATTAGGATTCATTACAGAACCACGAACAGTTGGGCGAATACCTAGCCAACGTGTACGACCAGCTTTACCGATGTTAACAAGTTCATGGTCAGCATTTCCTACTTCACCAATTGTTGCACGACAAGTTCCTAAAACTTTACGAACCTCACCTGAAGCCAAGCGAACAAGAACATAACGTTCTTCACGTCCTAAAATTTGAGCAGAAGTTCCAGCAGAACGCACTAATTGTCCACCTTTTCCTGGCTTCAACTCAATATTGTGAATTAAAGTACCTACAGGTATATTCATAATTGGAAGTGCATTACCTACTTTAATATCTGAATTCAATCCAGATTCAACCTGCATTCCAACTTTAAGCCCCTTAGGAGCGATGATATAACGTTTTTCACCATCTGCATAGTTAATTAATGCGATGTTAGCTG
>JAITWV010000166.1 GCA_031285105.1 Streptococcaceae bacterium
TCCCCATATATCTACCGATTAAAATATTATCTGAGTTTCTTGAAAAATAATTGATAAAATTAAAACCAAGTTGATTTCGCGCAAAGTTCCAAACCTGTTTTAGAGGTGTCAAATTCATACTTTTACTTATGCTTATATTGGCACGGTGTCTATTTAATACAAAACCGATAAAGGAAACTGTAATCGCACTTGCAATTAAAGCATAATATCTAGCACCTAAAAAGGCAAGGGAAATTCCCACAATACCTCCAGCGATATTACTAATCACTGAGTTAAGACTTATTTCTTTAAATCTCTTATTTTTATTTAAAATTGCTGTGGGTACAACATTCAAACCGTTAAACAAGACTGAAAGAGATTGCACCCAAGCTAATGTAATAAAAACCGGATTTTGATAAAAAACAGAAATAAATCTTCCGGCAAAACCAAATAAAACAGATAAAAAAATGGCAAAAATAATCGAATAGTTGAATAAAATTTTTGTATCTTCTTGTGTCAAAGTCTTATTTTGAATTATTGCAGGACCTAAACCAGCATCGACTAATAGGGCAAAAAAGAAGATAAATATTTGTAAAATTGCAACGACACCATAATTGTCCGGACTCAAAATTCTACTAAGAACAGCACTAATAACGATAGACAAAACGACATTGCTATATCTTCCTATCGCAGTGTAAAGAATTCCTGTTTTTAATTGTTGCATTCTTAATTACTCCTTGTCCATTTCTTGTTTGGCGGTAACCAATAATCCTTCTTAAATGGAAATAAAACTGCTTTTGGAAAGGCATTTATTAGCTGTTTGATATAAATATCGTTTCGAGAGTCATGAACATTCACACTGTTTAATGAAATTTCTTGGCTTCCTTCAACATCAATTACTAGGTGTTTTTTTGCTGATGGAACCACAACTTTCGTGCCATTTAGGTCTTGCATAACTTTAAGCCACAAGTCATCATTGTAAAAACTTAACTCTTTAAGCATTGTTTTATCGAATAATTTTATATTCATTGTGTGAGGTGGATATAAAACACCACCGACTCCAGTTGCAAAAAGATCTGCCTCTGGTTTATTTGAGTAGTGAGACTCAAACTCCCAATCATCATATAAATCAATTTTTCCACGTGTGGCTGTGATTCTGTGCGCGCGCATTGCTGAAACTGCATTAGGAAACTTCTTATAGCTATTATAAAGAACTTCAATCAAGTTGCGCTCATACCAAATATCGTCATCAATAGTTACAACAAGTGCATCTGAATTTTCCTTAATTGCATAAAAATATTTCGTATGCGGACGTAAATCTTCAACATAAAATATTTTTAAACCCGAACGAATAAATACATCTAAATCAGAAATCGGATATTTTTCTTTTCTTGCAACATCTAGATAAAGATGGACTTCATCTGGAGGAAGCGTTTGTTGAAAAATAGCATCCAACGGATATTTTAAAAACTTCATTCTACCTGGAATTGTAGTCATTGAAACAATAATTTTATCAGTGCGCTTTTTTGAATTTAGCTGATAATTTTCTGATTTACCGAAATTTACTCTTCCATGCTCATTAATTGTTTTAATTTTCTTTTTTTCAATTTTTTTATTTGGAATATAGCTTATCATCAAAAAAAGAGTTTTGAAAATACCGTATCTACGAGTGTTTCTTAAAAGATAGTTAACCATTTTTTGCTCCATTTTTTTCTTTAATAAAATCAATAAAAGTAATAGCCATGACTCCAATAATAAAACCAACGATTGCAAAAATTCCAACAAAAGTACGCTTCCCGGTGAATCTAGTTGAAAAATTATCAATAGATGACTGCATTGCCTTATTAGCAACTTCGCTAGTGTTGATAGGTTGTGTTAAAATTTTATAAGTTTCAACCGGTAAAAAACTTCGGATTGAAGACTCAATGGCCGAGATTAAATAATTATTCATATCAATAGCGAGCTGTTCATCTTCAGAAGTAACTTTAATGTTAAAAATAGGTGACTCATTTGGAGTTCTAAAGCTGATCATCGATTCAATTTCAACTGTTGTTAAGTCAAGTCCCCATTTATTCAATAAATGCTCTTGCAGACCATCTATTGTCTGGTCATCAAGCAAGATTCTAGAAATTATAGGTATAGCTTTTTTACTTGCATCTATGGTGTCAGTTCCAGGATTTGCTTGTAAAACAACTAATATTTCTGATGCGATTTCGTTTGTTGTTTGAATTTGCTGTATACTTCGATCATTAGACTTTCTAACTGATGGATAAACTATAAAACCTAAAGCACCAATCAATACAACACTAAGCGCTAAAATATACCAGCGCTTTACTAAAGAAATCATAAATCTATTAAAATTCATTTTATACCCTCACTTAATTTTTTGCTATCTACTGTTGCGTATATGATTACAAATAAAATACACACAGAAATAGATGTTAAAGTATTCTCGAAATTTCCAATGAGCAGACATAAAAAAAGGATAATGAGTTCATTTATAAATTTATTTTTGTATAAGAAAATAATTGCATATATTGTAACAGCAAAAAATAATAAAATAAAAATCCATCCGCTATCAAGAAGATTTCGAATATAAAAATTATCCAAAATCAATGTACTTCCCGTGAGTTGATCATTGGGAACCGTGAAAATCCTCGTTCCAAGAGCTCTTGTTTCATATAAATTCAAAAATTGATTTGCAAAAGATAATCTGCCCGAAAGGACTGAATCTAAAGCAGCAAACAATTTAATATTAGAAGAATAAATCGTTGGTAAAAACAGACCAAACAACATCATTGATAAAGATCCGAGTGCAAGAGCGAATGAAAAAATGTTTTTTGAAAATTTTTCAGCGATAAAAAACAGAATGATTGCACTTAACGAAATAATAAAACCCGTTCTTGTATCAGTTATTAAATAAACAATCGCTGATAAAACAAGAGAAAAAATGTATTTTAAGTTATTTTTTTTATTTGAACTTAAATATAATCCTTCGATAATAATAAAACTTACCAAAAGAGAGAAGATGTTACTTCCTGAAAAGCCAAAAGAATCCCTAATTTGAGCGCCACGATTGTCAATTACTGAAGGTAGCAAACCAATCCTATTAAAGAAAACAATGAAAGTGGCTGCCATCATCTGCGCAACAAAGAAAACAGATACTATTTTGTTGAATTCTAAGTTACGAATGGCAAATAAAAATAAAAATAGTACTAACAAGACATTGCTTCCAGTAGTTGCGAAATTTATTAGTGCGACGTTTCCGAATATTGCATAAGGAAATAATTTTTGAAAGTTTAATTTTTTATCAATAACTACTGTCCACGTAGCAAAAAGAACCAGTACTGCCCTTAAGCTACTCGCTATTAAATTATAAATTGTAAATTGATTGCCGAATCTTACAAGCCAACTTTGAAATACGAGAATATTAAGGAAAACAATTACACCTGTAATAATATATAAATGGTTTTTAAATAATATCTGCAAACGTTTTGAGTTAACTATTTTGTTAATCATTTATATTGACTCCAATCATTTTTTGATAGCTTTCTAGATTGCTAGAAAAACGTTCTGAGTATTCTTCATAAACAGATAAATCATAGTGATTTTTAAAGATATTTGTTATCTTTTGTGCAATTTCATCTGGTGTGACTTCTGACAAGATCAAATCCTTATTCACGTTCAGTTCTGGAAGTGCTCCTTTATTTGATGAAACTATGATTGCTCTTTGACGATAGCCTTCAATAAGTACACGTCCAAAAGGTTCTTCATATTTTGAG
>JAITWV010000063.1 GCA_031285105.1 Streptococcaceae bacterium
GCCACGGATTTAGAGTCACTGCTTAAAATTTTTTTTGAGTGCTCTAAATGGTTATTTGGTGTGGTCTAAAATAGGTTTTTAAGGGAATTTCTCTTTATTGTTCTTTTTCAACCTTTTTCTTTTGAAAGTTTTTTAAGTCTTTGAGTGGTTGAATATAGATTGGTTTGCGATTGTTTGTATAGCCTTTTGTATTGTTATCTAACATTCTTGCAATACTACGCTGTTTTCGTTTCAATCGTTTTTCCAATTGCTTCACTCGTTTGGTTTTATTGACATTTTTGTAAAAGGTATTGTTTGACACAACTGCTAATTCTTTTACACCAACATCAATCCCAAGAGAAACATCATTTAATTCAACTTCTTCAAACTCTCGCTTAAAGCCAATCGACAAATACCAATTGCGTCCATCATATGTAATGCGTGGATTCTTGTAGTATTTTTGCCCTTTGGTTAATTTCGGTAGTGGCTGACTAGTCTTAATAAAACCAATCTTTTCGCCTCGAAATCCATCTTTTGTGCGTTTTAAACTTTCATGATTCACAAAGAAACTTGGTTTAGATTTGTATTTCTTCTTTAATTTTGGGTAATCTGCTTTTCCGTCAAAGAAACGCTGTCTGGCTAATCCAAAGTCAATCACTGCTTGTTTCATGACATTGGAGCCGACTTGTTTGAGCCAAGAATGAGTGTCAGGTTTTAAGTCGTTGTTGATAAATTTTCTAATATCCATCTGACTTAATGTTTCACCTGTGTCTTGGTACCACATTTCAGATTCTCGTAAAGCGAAATTATATGCCCAACGTGCGACTCCTGCCGATTGCCAAAATAAAGATTCTTGTTCTTTTGTTGGAATTATTCGTATTTTTGTACCTAGAATCATCACTTCACCTCCTACTAATAATCATTTTACTAGTATTCAGTTTAAAAGTAATTCATCACACTCGTTTTGTTTGGTAGATTTTCTAGATTGTTCGGCTTTTATAATTATTTCTCATTCACGCTAAGTCGCAACACTTAACGCAGTCTTTTTTTGCACAGCCCCAAATTTTTGGGAAGTACAAAAGAGACCTCTTACACTTTCATGCAAGCGTAGACTATATCTTCAACTTATGTTTATCCAAGTTGCGGTATTTTTCTTCCGCCCTTTTTTCACTTAAGAAAATGCTTGCGGCTTTACTTCTCCTCAAGAGAATAGTCGTTGGAGGTTTTCCATATCCATTTTAAAGAACTTAGGACATTCCCTGCTAAACTTCCATTACGCAACTTTTCCAAATTCTTTCTATTTTAGAAAAGCGAACCCTTAGTGCCACCGTTTTCGAGTTGTCACAGCTCTCGACACTGAGTGATTTTATTTCAACTTAGGCTATCTCAACTGTTTTTTTCTGGTTTCCCACATTCATAGTTTGCCATTTCTAGCTATCTATTGTAGTCGTTGAGCTTTAGGATTTAAAAGCAATTAACACCGAGTACGCACCTATCACTAGATACGCAGGGTAGTCAGTTTTCTATAAATTTCTTTTTATTTCTATAAATTTATCGTAACTGTTTCGTTACCCAATAGTCTAATCCGTAAAATTCAATGAAGCTAGGAATCGCAAAAAGTTCAATTCCTTCATAGTTGCTAGCTACATTAACTAAAATTTCAATACTTGTTTCATAGTCTTGAGGCAAATGTTTATGTAAATTCTTGGTCACATGATTCCATCTAGCGGCAAGTTCTAATTGTTCCCAAGTATCATCGAGTATATCCTTGATGAAGGTTTCTTTATTTAGTTTAGGATAATAAAGAAAAAGTGTCTCGGTAAAGTGATTGATTGATTCATTTGTAAATAGATTTTTTAATGGTTCAGGCATACATTTCATCTCCTTAATAGTCTTTCCTTCAATTATAACAAAGAAATTCTATTTTTCTTCCTATTATTTTGGCTAGCTTTGAAAAAAACAAAAACTACCCACGGGCAAAAAATCTGTTGCCCATGGAAAACGATTATCTTCTCCATGGGCAACAGACTAATTTTATTTAATTATTTTCCGTAAATGACCGTGTTCACAGTAGACTTATCTAGTGAGCGAATCAATTCAACCAATAGTGCTTGGGCCGCTTCATAATCTTCAATGTTAAACATCGTCTGATGCGAATGAATGTAGCGTCCTACCATACCAATCGTCGTTGAAGGCACACCATTATTTTTCACATGAGCAGCACCAGCATCCGTTCCACCCATACCAATATAATCTTGAATTTTAATGTGATGAGTGGCTGCTGTATCCCAAACCAACTCCTTCATGCGAGGCAACATAATGTGACCTGGATCAAATAAGCGAACCAATGCTCCTTTACCAATATGCCCTACATTTTTGCCTTTTGATTTTGGATCTAAATCATTAGCAGGCGAGCAATCAACCGCAAAGAATAAATCAGGATTAAATTTTGTAGTTGAAACATGCGCCCCACGTAAACCAACTTCTTCTTGGACATTGGCACCACAGATTAAGGTGTTAGGTAAAGTTTCATCTTTTAATGTGCGTAAAGCTTCCAGTGCCATCAAGCAACCATAACGATTGTCCCAAGCTTTTGAAATAATATTTTTCTTGTTTGCCGTATAAATCGTTTCTGATAAAGGAACAATTTGATCTCCTGCACGAATGCCAAATGATTCAGCTTCTTCTTTTGAAGCAAACCCAGCATCAAATAAAACATCTTCAATTTTTGGTAGTTGAGGTGTCCCTTGATCTCCGCGTAATAAATGTGGTGGAACAGAACCTGAAATGACTGGAATTTTTTCTCCTGAAC